>NZ_JBFBBD010000013.1:0-118530 GCF_040689515.1 Streptomyces sp. NPDC051173 | reverse complement strand
GTCGAGGCCTGCGATGTGACCGACAGGGCTGCTGTGGCGGCTCTGGTTTCCCGGCACCGGATCACCGCTGTGGTGCACACTGCGGGTGTTCTCGACGACGGTGTCATCGGTTCGTTGACGGGGGAGCGTCTGTCGGCTGTTCTGCGGCCGAAGGTGGACGCGGCGTGGAATCTCCACGAGGCGACGAGGGACTTGGACCTTGATGCGTTCGTGGTGTTCTCGTCGGTTGCGGGTACGTTCGGCAGTGCGGGTCAGGCGAACTACGCGGCCGGCAACGCCTTCCTCGACGCCTTGGCACATCACCGCCGGACACAGGGTCTTCCTGCTGTGTCGTTGGCGTGGGGTCCGTGGGCGCAGGACAGTGGCATGACCGGCACCCTCACGGACGCCGATCTCCAGCGGATAGCCCGCTCGGGCATGCCTGCCCTCTCCGCCGAGGAGGGTGTCGCCCTCTTCGACACCGCACTCGCCACCGCCGAACCGCTCCTGCTCCCCGTCCGCCTGGACCTCGCGGTCCTGCGGGCACAAGGCGAGCCGCAACCGCTCCTGCGCGGCCTGATCCGCACCAACACCAGGCGCACCTCGGCCGCCGGCTCGGCGAGCGCGTCCGGCCTCGTAGAGCGCTTGACGGGGCTTTCCACGGCAGAGGCGCGTGAGGTCGTCCTGGAGGTCGTACGCGGCCAGATCGCGGTCGTACTGGGCCACGACGGTGCCGCGGAGATCGACCCGGAACGGGCCTTCCAGGACCTCGGCTTCGACTCCCTGACCGCGATCGAGCTCCGCAACGGGCTGAGCGCGCTCGCCGGGGTACGGCTCCCCGCGACCCTGCTCTTCGACTACCCGACGCCCGTGGAGCTCGTCGACCACCTCCTGACCCGGGTCGCACCCGAGCCGGAGTCCGGCCCGGAGGCGATCCTGAGCGAGCTCGACAAGCTGGAGAGGGCCTTCGGCGGACTCGACGTCACCGATGAGGCCCACGGGCAGATAGCGGGCCGCCTGGAGGTGCTCATGGCGAAGTGGGGCGCCCTGCGGGAGGCCGCCGGTACGGGAGCCGGCCGGGAAGGCGCTTCGGACGAGGAGGAGTTCGACTTCGACTCCGCCTCCGACGACGAGGTGTTCGACCTCCTGGACAACGAGCTCGGACTGTCCGACGGATCGGGGACCGACCTGACCTGACACGTACGACGAAGCGGCCCGTACCGGGAACACCCGGTACGGGCCGCTTCGCTGTGTCCCGTCAGATGGGCGGGAGCGCCGTGAAGAGGCGCGGGAAAGCCGTCAGGGAGTGAGAGGACGGCGGAAGCCCACGACCGCGAGCCAGCCGCCCACGACGGCGAGGCCCGCGCTGATGAGTACCGCGGGGAGCATGGACCCGGTGCCGGGCAGGTCGAGCGCGAGCGCGCGCGTCGTGTCGATCGCGTAGGTCAGCGGGTTGGCCCGGGCGACCGCGCCCAGCCACGTGGGCAGGTCGTCGACCGGGACGTAGGCGCTCGAGGCGAACATCAGGGGGAAGATGGCGATGACCGCGAGGTTCTGCATGGGTTCCGCCCGCCGCAGCCACGCGGCTGCCGCGATGAACACCCACCCCAGGCTCCAGGCGAGGAAGAGCGTGAGCCCGGCCGAGCCGATCAGCTTCCCCGCACCGCCCTTGGGGGAGTAGCCGAGCACGGTGACGGCCAGCACGATGACGACCACGATCTGGATCGCGGCGCGGACCAGGTTCGCCAGGCTGCGGGCGATGAGCAGCGAGCTGGGGTGGACGGGGAGGGAGCGCAGCCGGGAGACCATGCCGTTCTTGAGGTCGTCCACCACCCCGATCCCGGACTGGATCGCGGAATGCACCGCGTTGTCCACCAGGACCGCCGGCATCACGAAGTCGAGATAGCGGACCCCTTCGGGGAAGTGCGGCGGCAGGCCCATTCCGCTGAACACCTGCGTCAGCATGAACAGGATGATGGCGGGCTGCGCGAGGCTGAAGAGGATGACGCTGGGGTCGGTCGCCAGCGCTCGCAACGACCGTCCGGTGAGCACGCGGATCTGGGTGAGGAACGGACTGCCGTCCCATGCGACCGCCGGCCCCGGAGTATTTTCCGGGGCCGGCGGTCGCGCTGAGTTCGGTGTTCCGATGAGTTGTGGTGTCGTCATGGAGTCTCCACGGTCTGCGCGTTGAGCGACGTACGTGAGTGATTCACGTGGTAGGAGCGATAGGCATGATGGGGGCGGTACGTGTGGTGGGAGCGGTTCACGAGGTGCCGGCGCCGGACGCGGCGAAGCCGTTGGGCCGGTCGGCCAGAGTGAGGTAGACGTCGTCGAGGGTCGGCTCCCCGAAGGTCAGCTCCGTCGCCTCGATCCCCACCTGGTCGAGGGCCCGGAGCACGACCGCGATGTCCTTCGAGGCCTCGATGACGACGACGATGGTGCCGTTCTCGTGGTCCACCACCGGCTCCAGGCCCGCCCGCCGCACGGCGGCGCAGGCCACGGCCGGGTCGGCCGCGGCGTCCGGGGTCACCGTCACCGTTCGCTGCCCCACCTTGGCCTTGAGCTCGGCGGCGGTCCCGCTCGCGATCACCGCGCCGGCGGAGAGCACGGCGATGGAGTCGGCGAGGCGGTCCGCCTCGTCGAGGTACTGCGTCGTGAGCAGGACCGTGGTGCCCTGGGCGACGAGCCCCTCCACGATCTCCCAGAGGTTCAGCCGGCTCGACGGGTCCAGGCCGGTGGTCGGCTCGTCGAGGAAGATGACGTCGGGGTGGCCGACGAGGGACGCGGCGAGGTCGAGCCGTCGGCGCAGGCCGCCGGAGTACGTGCCCGGCCGACGCGTCGCGAAGTCCTGGAGCCCGAAGAGCTCCAGCAGTTCGTCGGCCCTGGCCCGGGCCGCCTTGCGGTCGGCGCCGAGCAGCCGGGCCAGCAGGATGAGGTTGTCCCGCCCGCTGAGCTGGCTGTCGACCGAGGCGAACTGGCCGGTCAGGCCCACGCGTTTGCGTACCTCCCACGGCTGGCGGACGACGTCGAAACCGGCCACCGCCGCCCGGCCCGAGCTGGGCGGCAGTGCGGCGACGAGGACGTTGACGAGCGTGGTCTTGCCCGCGCCGTTGTGCCCGAGGAGGGCCAGGACCGTTCCCCGGCGCGCGGATACGCTCACCGAGTCGAGGGCGCGTACGGAACCGAAGACCTTGCTGACGCCGTCCGCCTCGATCATGATGTCCCCGGCCGTCCGGGCGGTGGTGGGCCGAGCGAGCCCGCTCATGCGATCTCCTGCGAGAGTGTGTGGTGCCGATGGCGGCGGTGGGCGACGGGCCCGCGTGTCATCCGGTGCCGTCCAACAGGCGGAACAGGTCGTCGTCGCTGGCCGATTCCAACGACTCCAGGTCGAGTGGGCCTGCCGCGGGTGCCTCGGTGGCGCATCCGGCCGCCGCGGCCTTCAGGCGCGCCGACGTGTCGGGGGAGAGCATGGCGCCGGTCGCGAGCAGTGCCTCCAGCTCGGCCACGACCGACGCCGCGTCGCGCGCGGATGCCGGAGCCGCGAGCTGTTCGCGTACGAGCCGGACGACGGACTCCGGCGTGGGGTGGTCGTACACGAGCGTGGCGGGGAGCCTGGCCTCCGTGGCCGCGATGAGCCGGTTGCGCAGCTCGACCGCGTTCACCGAGTTGATGCCCATGCTCCTGAAGGTCCGGCCGCCCTCGTCGCTGCGCGGTTCCCGGCCGCCGAGAACGGCGGAGACCTCGGTGAGGACCAAGGCCAGGACCAGCGCGTCCTGTTCGGGGCCGTCGAGGCCGGACAGCTGGGCCGCCAGAGCCGGCGGCTCGCCGGACCCGTCGCCGAGGGCCGTTGTGCCGCTCCCGCCGCTCGCGGGGCCCCCGATCGCCACCGAATCCGCCGGGGCGTACGCCAGCCAGAAGTGCCGGCGCTGGAAGGGGTAGGTCGGCAGGGAGACGGTCCGGGCCTTGGGCAGCACCGCCCGCCAGTCGACGGACGCGCCGTGGGCGTGCACGCGGGCGGCGGCGGTGAGCAAGGACTGACGCTCGCCCTGTCCGGTGCGCAGGGTCGGCACGACGGCGGCCTCGGTGTGCGGGGCCGCGGACGCCAGGCACTCGTCGATCATCGGAGTGAGTTGCGGGGTGGGGCCCAGCTCCAGGAATCCGGTGACGCGCTCGTCCCGGAGCCGGTCGATCACGCTCTTGAAGCGCACGGACTGCCGAACGTGCCGCACCCAGTGGTCGGGGTCGTGGGCGTCGTCACGGGTCATGGGCCGCCCGGTGACGGTCGAGACCAGCGGAACGGCCGGTGCGGCGTAGGACAGCGAGCGGGCGACCCGTCCGTACTCGTCGAGCATGGGCTCCATGAGGGGGGAGTGGGCGGCGATGCTCACCGCGATGTGCCGGCTCTTGTGGCCGGCGGCGTTGAGCCGGTCGATGAGCGCGGCCAGCGGTGTCCCGGCGCCCGAGAGCACAAGAGAGTGCGGCCCGTTCACCGAGGCGATCGACACGGTGTCCCGCAACCCGGCGAGCCACGGCGTCAGTTCGCCTTCGGTGATCCGGACCGCCGCCATCGCCCCGCCGGACGGCAGGGCACCCATCAGCCTGGCCCGGGTCGCCACCAGGGTGCACGCGCCCTCCAGGCCGAGCACGCCCGCCGCGTGGGCCGCGGAGATCTCGCCGAGCGAGTGCCCCACCAGACGGTCCGGAGTCACCCCCCAGGACTCGAAGAGGCGGTACAGGGCGACCTGGACCGCGAACAGCGCCGGCTGCGCCCAGGCGGTGTCCTCGAGGAGGGCCGCCTCCTCGGAATCGGGCGCCGCCCACATCACCGAGATGAGCGGCCGGCCCAGGAGCGGGTCCATGGCGGCGCACACCTCGCGCAGCGCGTCCCGGAAGACGGGGAACGCCTCGGCCGCCTCGCGCCCCATGCCGGGCCGCTGGCCGCCCTGCCCGGAGAAGACGAAAGCGAGCCCGCCCGGCGTGGAGTCCTCCAAGGCGACGCCCGCGGACCGCTCGCCGCGCCCGAACTCCTCGGCGGCGGAGAGCAGTTCCGCGCGGCCGGGTCCGCTCACCACGGCCCGGTGCCGGTGCAGGGCGCGGGTGGTGGCCAGGGAGTGGGCGACGTCCTGAGCGGACAGGCCCAGGTCGGCCGCCACCCGGTCGGCCAGCCGCTGTGCCTGGGCGCGCAGCGCCGTCCGGCTCCGGGCTGACAGCACCCAGGGCGCGGCCACGTCACCGGCCGCCGCCGGGGCCTCCACGGCCCGCGTGGGTTCCGTGATGTCCGTGGCGACCGTGGTGTCTTCGGCCGGGGCTTCCTCCAGGATCATGTGGGCGTTGGTGCCGGTGAGTCCGAACGAGGACACGCCGGCCCGGCGGGTGCGTCCGTTCTCCCGTGGCCAGGGCTGGGCCTCGGTCAGCAGTCGCACCGAGCCGGCGGACCAGTCCACCCGGGATGACGGCGCGTCCACGTGCAGGGTCCTGGGCAGCACGCCGTGGCGCATCGCGAGCACCATTTTGATGACCCCGGCGATCCCCGCCGCGGCTTGTGTGTGCCCGATGTTCGACTTCAGCGACCCGAGCCACAGCGGCCGTTCTTCGGGGCGCGCCCTGCCGTAGGTGGCCAGCAGGGCCTGGGCCTCGATCGGGTCGCCGAGCGGTGTGCCGGTGCCGTGGCCCTCCACCGCGTCGACGTCCTGCGGCGTCAGCCGGGCGTCGGCCAGGGCCTGGTGGATGACGCGCTGCTGCGCGGGCCCGTTCGGCGCGGTGAGCCCGTTGGAGGCGCCGTCCTGGTTCACGGCGGAGCCGCGTACGAGCGCGAGGACGCGGTGCCCGTTGCGCCGGGCGTCGCTCAGCCGCTCCAGCAGGAGCAGCCCGGCCCCTTCCGACCAGGCGGAGCCGTTCGCGGCGTCCGCGTAGGCCTTGGAACGGGAGTCGGGGGAGAGCGCGCGCAGCCGGGAGAAGTGGGTGAAGGGGGTGGGCGACGCCATGACGTTGACGCCGCCGGCCAGCGCGAGGGTGGACTCGCCGGACTGCAGGGACCGGCAGGCCAGGTGCAGGGCGACGAGGGAGGACGAGGAGGCGGTGTCCACCGTGAGGGCGGGGCCCTCCAGCCCGTAGGTGTAGGCGACGCGCCCGGAGATCGCGCTCGCGGCGGTCCCGGTGGTGAGCATGCTCTCCCACTCGCCCTGGGCGAGTGGCGCTCCGGAGGCGTAGTCGCGGTGCATGGCTCCGGTGAACACCCCCGTGCGGGAGCCCTTGAGGGTCGTCGGGTCGATGCCGGCCCGTTCGAAGGCTTCCCAGGACGCTTCGAGGAGCAGCCGCTGCTGCGGGTCGGTGGCCGCCGCCTCCCGGTCGGAGAAGCCGAAGAAGCCCGCGTCGAAGTGGCCCGCGTCGTGCAGGAAGCCGCCTTCCCGGGCGTAGGTGGTGCCGGGGCGGTCGGGGTCCTCGTCGAAGAGTCGGCCGAGGTCCCAGCCGCGGTCGTCGGGGAAGCCCGACATCGCGTCGGTCCCCTCGGCGAGCAGGTCCCACAGGGCCCGGGGGGCGTCGGCCCCGCCGGGCAGCCGGCAGGCCATGCCGATGATCGCCACGGGTTCGGCGGAGCCGGCTCCGCCTGCCGGGGGAGTGTCCCCGGCCGTCTCCTGCTGCTGTCCGGCGAGCATGTGTGCGGCGGCCCGGGGGGTGGGGAAGTCGAAGGCAAGAGTGGTCGGGAGCGGCATGCCGGTCTCCTCCCGCAGCAGATTGCGCAGCCGGATCGCGAGGACGGAGTCGATGCCGAGGCGGCGGAAGTCCGTGTCGGGGGAGTAGTCGGGAGAGAGGGGGCTCGCGTCGCCGCTGTGTCCCAGCACCCTGCCGACGCAGCCGCGTACGAGCTCCAGGGCCTCTTCGGCCGTCCGCGGCGGGGCCGCGCCGGGCCGTGCCGGTGCGGGCGCGGCCTCGTTCCCGGCCATGAGCCGCTCCAGCGCCCGGCGGTCGAGCTTTCCAGCGGGGGTGAGGGGGAGCGCGGGCACGGTGACCAGTTCCAGGGGAATCTTGTGGTCGGCGACCCCGAGCCGGCGCAGGAAGGCCGTCACCTCGGTCAGACCGACGGCGGGGTCCGCCCGGTCGGTCACGATCAGGCACGGGTACTCCCCGAGCCGCCGGTCCGGGGCGCCGACCACGGTCAGCGGGCCCAGCCCCGTGAGGCCCGCTAGCAGATCTTGGATCTCGGTGGCGCTGACCTTCCGGCCGCCCACGTTGATCAGCTCGGTCGCCCGGCCGTGCAGGACCACCCGGCCGTCCGCGGTGATCCCCGCGAGGTCGCCGGTGCGGAGCCAGCCGTCCTCGGTGACCGCGGAGCGCGTCAGCTCCGGTTCGCGGAAATAGCCGCGGAACAGGCCCGGGCCGCGGAACTGGAGCTCGCCGGTCTCGCCCGCGGGGCACACCGCGCCGTGCTCGTCGACGACGCGCACCCGGGAGTCGCCCACCGGCCGGCCCGCGCCGCCGGAGGGGTCGCCGGGCCGGGTGCAGGTGCCGGTGCCGATCTCGGACATCCCCCACACCACGGTGAGTCCGCAGCCGAGAGCGGCCTCGACACCCGCGGCGAGCGCGGGGGGAACGGGGGCTCCCGCCGTGCGTACCTCGTGCGGCCGGAAGCCCGTGGGCTCGCCCGTCCCGGCGAGCAGGGTGACGAGGTCGTGCAGTTGGGCGGGCACGGCGAAGACGACCCCCGGGTCGTGCCGTCGTGCCAGTTCCAGGAACCGGTCCGGGTCCCAGCAGGTGAGCAGGACCTGTCCGCAGGCGGCGAACAGGGCCGAGTGCAGGGACTGGAGGCCGAAGAGGTGGGTCAGCGGTGAGGCGGTGATGACCGGGCCGCGGAAGACGCCGGCGGCCTCGGCGGTGACGGTCGCGGTGTTCGACAGGAGACCGTCGTGACTGTGCACGCAGAGCCTCGGCCGGTCCGAGGTCGTCCCGGACGAGGCGATGAGTACGAGGGGCATCTCCGGGGTGATGTCCACCGGCCGGGGCTCGGTGCCCTCCCAGGCCGTCAGCAGGTCGTCCAGCGGGACGACCCCCGGCTCCTCGGGGCCTGCCCCACCCGTCCTGTCCGTCCCGGCCGTCAGCACGGCCCGCAGCGACGGCACGTCCCGCAGCAGCGAACGGGCCGTTGCCGCGACCTCGTCGTCGCGGGGGCCCGCGAGGACGAGGAGGACGGGTTCCGCGCGGGTCAGCAGCGCGTGGACGTCGGCGTCCGAGGTGCCCTGGTGGACGGGCAGCAGCACCGCTCCGACGGCCGCGGCGGCCAGGTGCAGGGTCTCGAACTCCCAGCAGTTCGGCAGCCGCGCCGCGACCACGTCGCCGGGCACGACGCCCGACTCCTGGAGGCCCCGGGCGAGCGCGGCGACGTCTGCCCGCCACTGCTGCCATGTCCACGAGCGGTCCCCGTCGACGACGGCCACCGCATCGGGGACGGATGCCGCGGCGGCCTCGAACACGCCGGGGAGGGTGAGACCTCCCAGGGCATCGGCCGCGTCGGCGGGCGGATCGATCGCGTAGTCATCTGTGTGGACGGGCACCATCACTCCCGGATCTCAAGCTCTTTCGTCGGTTGGGGGACGCGGTCGGCGGATCACCCCGGGGCGGGCGTCAGCCCTCGTGCACGGTGACGGCCCGGGACGGGCAGAGGCCGGCCGCCAGCCGGACCCGCGCCTCCTCGTCGGCACCGGGCTCGGCGAGGAGCACGGCGACCAGCCCGTCGTCGTCCTGGTCGAAGACCTGTGGCGCGGTCAGCACACACTGGCCTGCTCCCACACAGCGGTCGGTGTCAGCGGTGATACGCATGTCGATGTCTCTCCTGCGGTGGATTGGGGTCCGCCGGGGCACACCCGGCGGACGGTCAGGTCGGCGTCTACCAGCGGACCGGCAGCGCGTGCAGCCCGTGCACCACGCCGTCGTGCTTGAAGGACAGTCCGTCGGCGGGCACGGCGAGTTCGAGGGTGGGGATGCGCTCGAAGAGCTTCCGGTAGGCGATCTCCATCTCGACGCGCACCAGGTTCTGCCCGAGGCACTGGTGCACGCCGTAGCCGAAGGCGACGTGGTGCCGGGCGGACCTGGACGGGTCGAACATGTGGGGGCACTCGAAGCTGTTCTCGTCGTGGTTGGCCGCGGCCACCAGGGGCACGATGCCCTCGCCCGCCCTGACGAGCTGCCCGGAGATCTCCACGTCCTCGACCGCCACCCGCAGGGACACCAGGTCGGCGACCGAGTGGAAGCGCAGCGTCTCCTCCACGGCCCGGTCGTCGCCGATCCACTCGGGGTTGGTCAGGAGGGTGACCACGCCCAGCGCGATGTTGTTGGCCGTCGTCTCGTGACCGGCGATGAGCAGGAGCATCAGCACGCCCGACAGCTCGTGCGGGGCGATCGCGCCGGTGGCCAGCAGCCTGCTGACCAGGTCGTCGGCGGGCCACTTCTGCTTGATGTCCACCAACCGGTTGATGTAGCGCAGCAGATCCTTGGCGGCGCCGTTCCGCTGCTCGTCGGTCGAGGAGCGGATGGCGACCAGGGTGCGCGTCCTGGACTCGAAGAAGTCGCGGTCGGCCGGCGGCACCCCGAGCAGCGCGGAGATCACCAGGGACGGGATGGGCAGCGCGAAGTCGGCGACGAGGTCGGCGGAGTCGCCCGCGGCCAGCATCGCGTCGAGGCGCTCGTCCACCGTGCGCTCGATCGCCGGGCGCATCGCGCGGACGCGCCGGACGGTGAACTCCGGGATGAGCGCCTTGCGGAACCGGTCGTGCTCAGGGGAGTCCAGCCCCACGAACCAGCCCGGGATCTGGTCCTGCTTGGGCACCCCCAGGCTCTCGCCGACGTTCGGGAAGCCCGGGTGCTCGGGGTTGGAGCTGATCCTCGGGTCGGTCAGTACGGCGCGTACGTCCTCGTGCCGGGTGACCAGCCAGACCCGGTCGCCGTTGGGCAGGTGCGAGAGAACCAGCCCCTGCTGCTCGCGGTAGCCGGCGTAACCCGGGGGCGGGAAGGCCACGCCGGGTTTGCGCAGCGGGAAGTCGACCACCTGCGGTTCGGCTTGCGTCATGTGCGGATGTCCCCTTTCGGGCATGTTCGTTCAGGCGCCGTAGAACGCGCGGACCTTGCCGATCACGAAGTCCTGGTCGGCGGCGGTCAGTCCGGTGTGCGTGGGCAGGTACAGCCCGTCCTCGGCGAAGACGTTCGCCTTGAGCGAGGGCCAGTCGGGGTGGAAGTACATGGGCTGCCGGCTCATCGGCTTGAAGAACAGCCGGGTCTCGATGGACTGGTCGGCCAGGAACGCCCGGAGCTCCTCGCGGCGTTCGGCCCGGATGTCGTACATCCACAGCACGTCCCGCGGCGGCATCAGGGTGATTCCCGGGACGTCGGCGAGACCCTCGTCGTAGCGCTTCTCGATCGTCCGGCGCGTCTGGAGGATCTCGTCCAGCCGCTCGACCTGGCCGAGGGCGACGGCGGCCTGCATGGCCGTCATCCTGAAGTTGTAGGCGACCTTCTTGTGCAGGAAGCTGTGGTCCTTGGTGAAGGCCATGGCGCGCAGGTGCTCCAACTGCCCGGCCAGCTTGGGGTCGTCGGTGAGGCAGATGCCGCCCTCACCCGAGGTGATGATCTTGTTGGCGAAGAGCGAGTAGCAGGCGATGTCGCCGACAGGGCGGATGCCGTGGGCCTCGGCGGAGTCCTCGACGACGCGCAGGTTGTGCTGGAACGCGATGTCCATGATCGCGTCCATGTCGCAGCGCCGGCCGTAGATGTGGACGGGCATGATCGCCTTCGTCCGTGCGGTGATCTTCTCCTCGATGCGGGTGACGTCGATGTTGAGGTCGTCCGCGCAGTCGACGAAGACGGGCGTCGCGCCGGTGTAGGTGACCGCCCACGCGGAGGCGACCATGGTGAACTCGGGGACGATCACCTCGTCGCCCGGGCCGATGCCCAGGGCCCGCAGGGCCAGCGTGAGGGCGGCGGTCCCGGAGGAACAGGCGACACCGTGCGCGATCGAGTTGTAGTCCGCGAAGGCGCGCTCGAAGCGCTGGATCATCGGACCCTGGGACGATATCCAGCCGTCGCTGACGGTGGCGGTGACATACTCGAGCTCTCGGCCGTCCAGGGCCGGCCTGGACACGGGGTACTTGAACGACATCGTCGGTCTTCTCTTCCTTCTCGAATGGTCCGGGTACTCGGGGGTGTCCTCAGGCCAGCGCCGGGAGCCCGAGGAGCAACTCGGCGGCGGTCTCACGGCCGCCCGCCGCGCGCTGCAGGGCCCCGAGCCGCTGTGCCTTCTCGGCGAAGGAGGGGGTGTTCAGCACGCGGGTGAGCTTGTCGACGACATCGCCGGCGGACAGGGTCTGCGGCCGGTCCAGGGTCAGGCTGATGCCGAAGTCCCGGCCGCGGACCGCCTGGTCGAAGCAGTCCACCCACAGCGGCCGGACCACGAGCGGCTTGCCGAAGTACACACCCTCGTTGTAGCCGTTGCCGCCGCCGTGGGTGAAGAACACCTTCACGTTCGGGTGGGCGAGGACGTCGTGCTGTGAGGGGACCCAGCTCTCGATGCGGAGGTTGGCCGGCAGCGACTCCGCCGGAGGCAGCAGGTGCTGCTGCTCCTTGGACAGCTTCCACAGCACGTGGTGCCGGCCTTCGAGCCTGCGGGCGACCTCCACGACGGAGCCGACCTCCGCCCGGGTCAGCCGGGTGATGGTCCCGAGGCCCATGTAGACGATGGACGAATGGGCGTCCAGCCAGCCCTTGAGGTCCTTGTCGTCCGGGGCCTCCGGGAGCGGCGGGACCATCGCGCCCACCAGCCGCATCTTGTCGGGGATGGCGAAGGGGTAGTCCAGCTCCGCGATCGAGTTGCACAGGACCATCTCGGCCTTGTCGATCCTCGCCATCGGGCTGACCGACGGGAGGCCGAGGGCCTTGCGCCGCCGGTTGTCCTGCATGACGACCTTGCTCATCTCGGGGGTGCAGAACATCGCCAGGGTTCGGATCTTGAACAGTTCGTTGCTGATGCGCTGGGTGAGGTTCATCCGGGCCGGCAGTCCGGTGTGGGGGACCGGGAAGCCCTTGGGGGTGTAGCCCTTACCGAAGGGGGTGAAGGCCGTCAGCACGTTGCTCGGCAGGAACGGCACGCTCAGCACGAACGGGATCCCCCGGGCCACGGCCAGCTCGATCGCGAACCCGCTGATGCAGTCGATGACCATCAGCGCCGGTCGCACCTTGTTGACGACGGCTTCGAGCCGGCGGTACTTCACGTCCTGCAGGCCGGGCTTGTAGGACTGCTTGATGACCGCGCGATGTGCCCTGAAACGTGAGGACTGGGTGACCTCGCGGTAGACGCGGTCGTCCCACGTCACCGCGGACAGCTCGGAGATGACCTCGCCCAGGGAGGCGAACTCCACCGGGGAACGCTCCGCGATGCGCTTGACGTCGTCGCGCCGCGGCTCGTCGGTGGCGAACCAGAGGTCCTCCACCCCCTGGCGGGAGAGCTCACCCGCCAGTACGAGCAGCGGGTTGAGCAGGCCGCTCTCCGGAAGGCTGACGAAGAGGATCGGCCGTCGGGCGGAGTCCATGGGTTCCCTTTCGGCGGTGGCGGGCGCGCGTCGAGTCACGCCCCCGTGCGGGTCGGCTGGCCGTACTCACCTTTGATCTCACGCCAGTTGCCGGGAAATCCGTAGACTCCTCCGCCCGCGGCCCCGGCCTCGCCCTCGGAGGGCGCGCGCGACAGGTGCCGACCGGACCGGGTGATCAGGCACTCCGGAAATTCCTGACGCGTTTTCGGGAATGTGGGACAGGAAGCGGTGTGCGCTCACTCTGCGCATTCCTGGGGTGAATTGGGCGCGGCGGCCGGGGAGTTCTCCATCCGACGCGCGGTCACGGATGGTGGTTAGCTGTATGCGGAAAGTGAGAATTCTTCCTGGGTGTGGCTCAAAGGTGTGGTCGTTGGCGCGATTTCGGCCGAACCCTTTTTCGGTGGGGCCGCAGGTTTAGGTGACTCGGCATGGCGGTCGTTGCTCCGCGGTCGGTAGGTAACTAGCCTTCCAATTCATCCCACCTGCACGCGAAGTCTCATGAAGGGGATCCTCCTTTGCTGAACTCAGCCCCCACACTCATTGATTCGGACGTCTTAGAGACAGGCGGTGACTCGATGGGCCGGGCCGGCGGCGCGGACCTGCACCAGCAGCCCGACCAGCAAGGCATGTGCGTGGCGGGGCTCGACGCGGCCCTGACCATCCAGCAGGCGAACCAGGATTTCTTCCGGCAGTTCAACCGCTCGTCGGAGGAACTGTGCGGCCGCAACATCCGTGATGTGGTGCACCCGAGCGTCCAGCAGCCGCTGTTGCGTCAGTTCTCCCACTTGCTCGAAGGCAAGCACCAGCGTTTCGTCACTCCGGTCATCGCCGTGCGCCCCGGTGAGGAGTCCGCTTTCACCGTTCCCCTCACCGCGATCGCGGTGAGCGGCGGACTGCCCGGCACGAACGCGATCCTGGTGATGATGCCCACGACCGGGGGCACCGAGGAGCCCCGGATGGTCACCAACCGGAAAAAGGTCCTCTCCGCCATGGACGCCCGTATCCTCGAGGGCATCGCCGCAGGTATATCCACCGTCCCGCTGGCCTCACGCCTCTTCCTGAGCCCGCACGGTGTCGAATACCACGTGACCTGCCTGCTGCGGAAACTGAAGGTGCGCAACCGCACCGCGCTCGTCTCCCGCGCCTACTCGATGGGCGTGTTCAAAGTCGGCACCTGGCCGCCCGAAGTCGTGGACGACTTCGTGAAGTGAGCGGCCACGATGACCGGGACGAGGGCACACCCTGTCCTGACGGTGGCCACCGAAAGGGGTGATGGGGCCCGTCCTGCCGCAGTGCGGAGACCCGCGGCAGGATGAGGCCCATGACCACCGACGTATCACCCACGCAGCAGCCCACCGGCGCCGAGCAGGAGCACGTCAGGCGCTTCTGGCAGGAGCTCGGGCTGCCCGGACTGATCGACGTCCACACCCACTTCATGCCCGACAAGGTCATGCGCAAGGTGTGGGCCTACTTCGACGCCGTCGGCCCGCTCACCGCCCGGCCCTGGCCCATCACGTACCGCACCGGCGAGGACGAACGCGTCGCCCGGCTGCGCGCCTTCGGCGTGCGCCGCTTCACAGCCATGCTCTACCCGCACAAGCCCGGCATGGCCGCCTGGCTCAACTCCTGGGCCGTCGGCTTCGCCGCCCGCCACCCCGACTGCCTGCACACCGCGACCTTCTTCCCCGAACCCGAAGCGGCCCGCTACGTGCGCCGCGCCGTCGAACAGGGCGCCCGCGTCTTCAAGGCACACTTGCAGGTCGGCGGGTACGACCCCAACGACCCGCTCCTCGACCCCGTCTGGGACCACCTCGCCGGACGGGGCATACCTGTCGTCGTCCACTGCGGCTCGGGACCCGCCCCCGGCGCCCACACCGGTCCCGGCCCCATGGCCCGTCTGCTGCGGCGCCACCCCGGGACACGCCTGGTCGTCGCGCACATGGGACTCCCCGAGTACAGCGACTTCCTCGACCTCGCCGCCCGCCACCCCGGTGTGTACCTGGACACGACCATGGCCTTCACCGACTTCACCGAAGCCGTCTCCCCGTTCCCCCGCGGGGAGATCGCCCGCCTGCGGGAGCTCGGCGACCGCACCCTCCTGGGCACCGACTTCCCCAACATCCCCTACACCTACCACCACGCCCTGGAGTCCCTGGCCCGGCTGAGGCTGGGCGACGACTGGCTGCGTGCCGTCTGCCACGACAACGCCGCCCGCCTCTTCGGTTTGTGAAACGCCCCGCCGGGCCCGCAGCCGGGCCGGCACCGGAATCAGGCCCCCAGCCGCTCCGTGCTCAGTGTGGCAGTCGGCGGTAGGCGTCGACGTAGTTGCGCAGCAGGGCCTCGTGGGTGCCATGGACGATCTCCATGAGCAGGGTCTGGTCGAGGAGGGTTCCAAGGCCCTTCTCCTTGATGCGCTTCTCGAGCTCCGCCTTCCTGCCCTTGTCGACGTACTTCTCGAACTTGTCCGGTTCCGTTCCGGCGACTTCGGCGAGTTTTGCCAGCTTGGCGTCGTCCGGAACGTAGAAGACGAGATCCAAGAGGCCCAGCGCCACATCAGGCGGCACTCGGTAGAAGTCGAGGACACGCTTGCGCCACTCCTCACGGCGGGCATGGCTCTGGGTGTAGGACTGGCGGAGCGCGGCGAGGCGGTCGCTGACGGGGCCCGTTCCGGGTGTGTCCAGGATGGCCTTGACGAGCCTGTCGCCGTCGGTGACGACGGAGCAGTCGGGGGCGAACACCCTGTCGCCCTTGTCCTCGCCACGGAATTTCCCGAGAGACTTCGCCAGGGCCTCTCCTTCCTGGTCACCCGTGCCGAAGGTGACGCCGTCCTCCAGGCTGGTGAGGCCGTCCAGGAGCTTGATGAACGTGTTGGGCTCCGGGAAGTAGACGGTCCTGGAGTCGGCCTTCGCCATCGCGACGCGGACGTCCCGGTCCATCGCGGTGGCGATGGCCACGCGCTGATCGTCACCCTCGGGGAGGCGGTAGCCCCCGCTGAAGAGGTCGGGCCAGTTTCCCTTCTGCAGCCGGTCCGCCGCCGCGTCGAACAGCGGGGTGCCCCCGGGAGTCCTGAGCGAGATCACATCGGCGTCACCGGTGTGGAAGTAGACCCGCTCGTCCCCCTTGCCGCCGGCGCGCAGCGCCTTCACGAACTCCTGCGCCCGGTCGCTCTCGGCGATGGTCTGGCGTATGGCGCCGTAGGGGATGGTCTTCTGATCGCCGAGACTCGTCCTGCCCTTGGACGCGCACCAGAGGAAGGAGAGGACGGCGACCGGGAATTCGTTCTTCTCCCGCTGCCAGGCGTTGGCGAAGGCGTCGATGATCTTCCGCTGCCGTGCGACGCGTTCCGCGCGTTTGGCTTCGCTCTCGCCGTAGGGATAGCCCTCGTTGAGCCCGATGACGAGCGCGCACCCCTGCCGGGTCGCGGTGGCCTCGTCGCGGTAGCGGCGCGCCAGGGTGAGGAGCTTCCGGTGGTCGTCGACCTTGGCCGGGACCATGGCGACGAAGCCCACGTTCCCGTCGAGGGGCTTGGGGCTGCCGATCTCCTGTCCCGTGTACTCGTCGGTGATCTGCTTCCAGGGGGTCTTGCCGGTGGCCGGGGTCTTGGGCCGAACCTGGTTGACGATCACCCCGGCCTGCTTCCGCTGCTCCTCGGGCAGGCTGTCGGGGCTCGTCCACTGCGGCCGGGAAGTCTCGACCGGGTTGCCCGGGCTGCGATGGCACGCGCGCTGCTCGACCAGATAGCCCTGCTCCAGGCGGGCGGCGCCGATCTTGTTCAGGTGATCCCACACCTGGAACGCGGCGGCCGGATCGATATTGCCCAGGAACGTCGCCAGCGCGTTCAGGGAGGAGACGTCGCGCTTGTAGACGAAGCTGCTCGCCCCGGCGAAGAGACGGTGGGGGATCCGTTTGCGGGGCACGGCCAAGTGGTGCACGCGCTCGACCCGCGTCAGCGCGACGTAGGCGATGCGGTGCCGGTATCCCAGGTCGCGGGCGATGGCGACCTCGGTGACCCCGCGCACGCGCGTGCGCTGCTGCCAGGTCGCGGCGGCGTCGCGCAGGGCGGCGAGGCCGTCGGCGTCCCGCCGGCCGGCGCGTGCGACCGCGCGGGCGTGGTGGTCGAAGGCCACCCGCTCGGCCCGTGCCTCGGCCTGGGAGGGCGAGATCCGCCGGCCCTTGTGCCGCTGCACCATGCCGTCGATCCACTCCAGGGCCACGTCGCTGCCGTGGGTGCGGATCTCCTCCCAGTTGACGCCGCGCAGCACGACCAGCCCCTGCTCCGTCTCCGCGACCGGGAGCGGGTAGAGGTATCTCAGGGACAGCTCGGTGAGTGTCGCCTTGTAGAACGTCTCGCGCTCCTTGCGCGTCTCGGGCTTGCCGGTGCCGCGTACGTCCACCGGGCCCGGATCCTTCAGACTGACCGCGGAGCCGGTGCCGTACCTCTCGCGGAACAGCCGCTCGGTCTCGGCCAGCGCGGCCTGCCGGACCCTGGCGCGTTCGTCGTCGTCGCGACCCGTGTCGTCCATGGTTCCGGCCAGGGTGTGTGCGGCGTGGATCAGCTCGTGCGCGAGGGTCACCTCGGGAGCCGTGGCCACGTCGTCGGAGAGCAGCAGCACCCGGGGGTGGAAGGACACGATGGAGTACGCGCCCCGGCCGTTGTAGAGCGGTCCGCCCTTGGGCCTGGAGTTCATCGACCACTGGGCGGGCTTGCCGTCCGTGGCCTGCGTGATGACGACGTTGATCCCCGCGAGGTCCCGCTGCTTCGGCGTCCGACCGTTCTTCCCGTTCTTCCCGGAACCGCCGTGGCGGCACAGGACCCGCGTGCTGATGCCCGTGTCCCAGTCCTCCGGCCCGCCGTAGGTGCCGTCCGGATCGGGCAGCGGCCGGGCGTGGCCCAGGAACTCGACGAGGCGCTTGCCCGCTTCGGAGGACTCGATCCGCCGGAGCAGGAAGTCGATCTCCGCTACGTAGTCCTCGTCGTCCAGTTCGAGGCCGGGCTCGGGGTTGGAGGTGTCGTCGCGTATGTCGAGCACGTCCGGGTCGGGGCACACGGCGATGCCGGGCCGTATCACGGTGAGGGAGAGCGGCTTGCCGCCGAGCCAGGCGATCTCGACGGGCGACTCCGCGGCCGGCCGGACCGGCTGCGGTGGTGTCAGACGGGCAGGGTCGAGCCCTGTGAGGCGACGCATGACGGGGGTGTTTCCTTTCGGGGAGTCCGCGGGGGATTCAGTCCGTGACGACCAGGACGGCCCGTGCCTGCCGGGCGTCGGTGGTCAGGACCAGGGAGGCGGCGGCGCCGGCCGCCGTCGGCGCGGTGTACCGCAGCGAGATCTTCTCGACGGCGGGCAGCAGGTTCGGCAGTCCCGCCGTCGGCGAGCCCGTCGCGGGCAGCAGAGGGGCGAGCGCCTCCGCGAGCGTGATGCCTTCCTGGGCGGCCCAGGTCGCGGTCCAGCTCGTCGCGTCCGGATCCTTGTCCGCCACGAGGTCCAGCTCCATCAGCGACGACTCCGGGCCGCTGAGGAGGAGGGAGCCGGTGGCCTCGACGTCGGACGGGCCGTCCCCGGTGCTGATCCGCGTCGTGAGGTGGGCGCGGGCCCGCAGCCCGGCGGGCAGCGGGAACTCGGCGGAGCCGGCCGCGGCGAACAGCCGTCCCGAGGGCGTGGGGACGACCTCGAAGCACAGCTCCTGCAACGTCAGCTCCGCCAGGGAGGCGGGCAGAGCACTGCCCATGGCCTGCTCGGTCCAGGCGCTGATGGCGCGGAAGGCGATGCGGTCCGCCTCCACGGTGAGCCCCCAGCCCCGGGTGCTCCTGGTGGCCTTCACCCCGACCCGGGTCCCGCCCACGACGAGCGTGCCCGCCAGGGTGACTTCGAGCTCCCGCTCCCCGCCGCCGGACACCAGGACCGTCTGCTCCTCGATCCGTACGCCCGCGATATCCAGGGGGCTCAGGAGCTCTCCGGCGACGACGAAGGTGCCTTCCCGGAGGTCGCACAGGAAGGAGAGCCGCCCCAGGCCGTTCTTGCCGAGGTCGGGGGCCGCCTGCTCGAAGAGACCGCTGCCGTCGGCGAGTTCGCCGTGCGCCGTCAAGGCGGGCAGGTCGACCGTGACGGCGCATTCCAGTCCGCCCACGGACAGGTGTGCGCTCAGCTCGACCGACAGCCCTCCCCAGCCGTTCTGCCGGGCGGCGGAGTCCAGGGCGATCCGCGCCCGGACCTGACTGAGCGTCACACCCGCCAACAGCGGCCATTCCTGCGCCAGGTCGACCTCGAGTTCTCCGGTCACCCGCCCGTCCCCGGGGGCGTACGAGACGGTGACCTCGCGGAGCGCGGGCAGCGCCGAGGCGAGGAGCCCCTGCCACTCCGCGGGGAAGTGGTCGGTGACGGCGTCCGCGCCCGTGCAGCCCGGCAGGTCCGCCATGTGCCGCAGGGACGGAAGGGTGAGCCCGTCGGGGAAGCGGGCGGACACCGTGAACGCGCCCTCCTGCACCGAGGCGAGGAAGAGCACCGGCTCGTCGAGACCGGGCAGCTCCCACCGGGCTCCCGCGACGACCGACGCCCGCTCCTGCTCCGCTTCCTTGTCCGCACGGGGGGTGGCGTCGAGCACGGCGACGGGCGACTGCGCCCCCAGGGCCTGGAGCGGACTCAGGTCGTACGCGGGGAAGGGATCGGGCAGTTGCCACTTCGGGGCGTCCACGACCAGGACGAATCCCACGACCGACCTGCCCGAGGTGTCGGTCAGGAACTCCGCCACGGCCGGGTACGGCTCCGGCCCGAGCGCGGGCACGGCGCAGCGCCCCCGCACCGTCATGCTCTCGGCGGTGAATTCCGCCTCTGAGAAGTTCAGTTCGGAGGATCCGAGATACGTGGAGAACGCGCCGCGGACCGCAGGGTCGGTGAACTCCTCGGACCGGAGCCGCAGGCTCCCGTTCCGTGCCCTCTCGGTGATTTCCTCAACGGACAATGGCATTGCCGAATCCCGTCCTCGATGTTCTGTGGTCACTTACGGCCGGCCACTCGACGAACGGAGGCTGGGCGCCGTGGGCGGGCGATGCGATTCCGCATGCCGGGCCCGGTGAATTCTCTGTGATGGTCTGTCCTCGATGGATTTCCGGCCGACGGCCCCTGTGACGCCGGCCGCCCCTCACGGAAGCCGAGCCGGCCGGGCAGCGGCTTCCGTGCCGTCGACGGTCCACGGCCCGGCCAGGTCAACGCCGGGCCGGGTCCTGCGGGTTCACGCGGGGAACTCGTGATTTCCCCATGCGATGGTGACGTTCGCGTCGCCGGTGTTGCTCACGTCGGCGGAGACGAGCGTGGCCTTGCCCGCATCGAAGCAGCTGTCGCCGCCGGCACCGCCGTGGCCTCCCTGGCCGCCGGCACCGCCGCCGCCACCGCCGCCCGCACCGCCTCCGGAGTGCCCCAAGAAATTGGCGCCCCCACCCCAGCTTCCGCCGCCACCGCCGCCGCCACCGAAACCGGCCTGCCCCGTGCCTCCGTCGGCTGCCCGGGCCCGCGCGCTCCCGTTGGCACCGGACCGGCCTCCCCGGCCACCGTCGCCACCGTCGCCACCCGAGCCACCAGCGCCGCCGGGGGCGTAGCCCGATGTCCCGGATCCCCCGGCACCACCCTTCTGTTCGCTTCCGTTGCCTCCATCACCGGCATCGGCTTCCCCGGCACTGCCGTCGCCGCCGCTGGAGGCCGTTCCCCCGCCTCCTCCGCTTCCGCCGCTACCAGGGGTGTAGGCGCCCCACTTCCAGCCGTTGCCACCGCGTCCGCCACCGCCACCGTCGCTTCCGGCCGACCCCGGGCCGCCCGGTCGGCCGGAAGCGACGGGACCGTCGGCGCCGGTGATGTCCCCGGCGTCCCCACCGGCACCACCACCGCCCCCCTTCCCTCCGGAGCCACCGGAACCGCCATGTCCGAAGCCGTCGTTCGTGCCCTGGCCACCGTCGCCGCCGCCTCCTCCGGTGCCACCCAAGCTGCCCGCCGCGCCCGCGTCCCCACCGCTCCCCGCCCCCGCGATCAGCGTGTCGCGGTGGAAGACCTGCGCCGAGGCCGCCGTTCCTCCGTCGCGGGCGACGCGGACGTCGATGACGTCCCCGGGAGCGACGTAGAGCAGGGCTCGGATGTCGGCGCCCTTGCCTCCGCGCACCTCGTCGGCGTCATTGCCCCCGGCACCCTGGAGGTGCAGCGAGAGGATGGTGACGTGGTCGGGGACGATGAACGTCCGCTTGTCGTCCGAGCCGTTGTAGGAGAAGGACCGGCTGCCGCTGTCCGCCGAGGTGCGGATCCTCAGGCGGCCGTCGGCCGTGATGTCTCCGGTGACCTTGAGCTGTCCGCCGATGGTGACTTTGCCGGTCATGCCAGCTTCCCCCGCAACGGCGTGCCCTCGGGGTCGAGGAACCGCGCGGCGGTCGTGACGTCGCCGGTCGCCTCGACAGCGCCGGTGACGTTCATGTCCTTGCCGACGGTGAGGTCGCCCGTCACGGTCAGGTGGGGGAAGGCGGGTTCCTCGACGGCGACGGCCGTCGAGAGGTGGTGCGTGATCGTTTCGCCGGAGCGCTTCAGCGTCACCTGGACGTGGAAGTAGGTGTCGCGGGTCAGGCCGGTGACGGGGAACTGCCACTTGTCCTGGCCGCTGAGCGGCCCCGCGTGTCGGCCGTCGAAGTGGATGTCGCAGACGGCGTCGGACGGCGCGGTCCAGGTGAGGACGGCTTTCCGGCCCGGATTGAGCAGAGTGACGGGGGTGGAGCCGGGGTTGCCGTCGGTGTCCGCCTCCCGGAGGACGAGGTCGCCCACCACGTCGGCCGTGAGGGCCTCGGCCGGGGGGTACTTGGCGAGCGGGAGGGTGACCTGGTTGGTCTCCCACGTCCGGCCGTCGTCGACGCTCACGGTCTCCCGGACGCGCAGCAGGGCGGTGCCCGCGAGGCCGCCCGCCTTGAAGTCCTTGAGGCGCAGCAGGAGTCCGTGCGTGGTGAGGGAGACGGACTCCCCGTCGGCGGGGCGGACGGTGAGCGGTGTGCCGCCGGCGGTGAAGGCCGCCATCTCGTCCTGGGGCAGGGTGAGGAGGACGCCGCTCTCGATCTCGTCGACGGTCCACTGGTCGCTCGGTTCGACGGAGGGGACGATGCGGTGGCCCGCGGGTACGAGGTCCTGGGCGAGGTCGCCGGTGGGGATCTCGACGAGGATCTGCTTGCACAGGACGGCCTCGGTGCCCGAGTTGGACACGACGATGTCGATGTGGGCCGGCCGGTCGGTGGCCAGGGGGGCCGGGACGGTGGCCAGGCCGTAGGTCAGGCGGCTGGTGCCGCCGGTGCTGGCGTTCATGGTGGCGTTTCCTTGGGTGCTTGCGGGAGTTACTCGGACGTGGCGGCGTCGGCCGGCGGGAGCGGGCTGCGAGAGGTGAGCAGGCCGGAGCGGAGCACGGGGACCCGGTCGTTCCAGCGCGGAGTGGTGCTCGCGGCCGAGGTGGGGAAGTGGGCCCAGGTGCCGTCGGCGGCACGCTCCGCCCATGTCCACGTCTGGTCGTCGACGGTGCGCACCGGCAGTGCGACGGTGTCCTGCGGAAGGGCTGCCGCCGGGGTGAGCAGCGGCCCGGTGCGCAGGACGGTGCGCATGCGGTTCAGCGGTCCGTCGGTGAAGCGGTGGGGGATGTCCAGGGCCGTGGTGGGCAGCAGGCCGGTGGTGGCGTGCACGGGGGCGTGCGGGTCGACCAGCAGGGTCAGGTGCCGGGGTGTCCCGGCTGTGACGCGCAGGTGGGTCCCGTCGCCGATGGCGGCGAGGCGCGGATGCGGGTCGGCCGGTGCGACCACGGTGCGCAGCATGTCGGGGTCGGTGTCGGCGAAGTAGCCCACCAGTCCGTCGCCCATGCGCAGTTGCTCGCCCAGGCGCACCGGCCAGGAGTAGCCGGTGAACTCCGGCCGCGGCGGCTCGTGGTCGAAGATGTGCTGCCAGCCGGGGTCGGTGGGCGGCGGTCCGTCCAGGTCCAGGTGGAGGCGGCAGCGGACGAGGGCCAGCGGGCGCCCGGCGAGCGCGGCCGAGGCGGCGCCCGCGGTGGGCACGATGTCCACCAGCGAGGTCTCCAGGAGATCCATGGCGGCGGGCAGCGGACTGCCGTCCGCACCGGTGCCCTGGAACCAGGTGATGAGCGCGTGCAGGTGGGGGAAGGCCGTGCGCAGGGCGTCGAGGCCGACGGGAGCGGCATCGGGCAGCGGTGTCCACACGGCTTCCCGGGCCGGCCGGCCGATGCGGTACGCCCAGCGCAGCAGGCCGAGGGCGGTGCTGTCGGGTGCGTACGCGGTGAGCGAGCCGTCGACCAGGTTGGGGACGATCCATCCGGCGAGCGGGTTGCCGTCGTCCAGATGGGTGGCCGGGTCCGTGTCGCGGGCGGCGTCCATGAGGTCGAGCCCGAGGCGCGCGGACTGCGGCAGGCGCGGCGGCAGCTGGACGACGTGCTCCGGGGTCGTCTCCAGGGCCTCGGGGACGTGCTGCGGGCGCAGCGCGTCGGCGACCACCGGGTGCCGGAGGCCGCTCGCCCCGCCGGTGCCCGCCGGGGCGATGACGTCCAGGGCGCGGCCGAAGGAGTCCACCAGGGTCAGCCTGAGGAAGCGGAACTGGCCCGCGCGCAGCTGCTGGAAGCCGGAGTCCGGCCAGCCTTCGAAGGGCACGGGCAGGGGGCCCGGGTCGGGGCTGGTGCGGTAGGCGTCACCGATCAGCTCCGCCAGCTCCGGCGGCGCGCCCAGCGGGGGCACGCCCTGGCCGGGGTCCTGGCCGATGAGCATGTCGCGCAGCCCGGCCAGTGAGCTGGACAGCACGTCCCCGCGGACCACCCGCTGCGCCAACGCGTCGCAGTGCGCGGAGAGTCCGGGGTCGTCGGGTGCGTACTGCCGGAGCTGGTCGGCCAGGCTCCGCGGCAGGTGGTCGCTGAGCAGCGTCCGGCCGGTGTAGGTGCGCGCGGCCTCGGGGCGGGGCTGCGGGCAGGAGTAGCGGTTGCCGTCGAACTGCCACTGGTCGTGGGGGAGGGGGTGGTATTCGACCTCCCAGAGCAGGTGGAGGGGGTGCCACGGCTGTTCCCAGGGATCGTTCCCGAAGGCCGGGACGGTGCCGGTGCGCGGAGTGGCCGCTGCCGCCCTGTCTGTCCGGCTGTTGGGGTCGAGCAGGAACGCCTCGCGCAGCAGGGCGCGGGTGGAGCCCGGCATGACGGCGTGCTCGTCGGTGCCGAGGCCGAGCGTGTTGCACGCGAGATCGGCCCGGTCGGCGGTGAACTCGGCCGGGTCGTCGGCGAAGTGTACGGCTGTCACGGTCTGGTCGCCGAACCGGCAGCGCAGCGTCGTGTCGTCCGAGGTGGGCATGGAGCCGGCGCCCTGCAGGACGACGGCGGGGTCCAGGGCACGGTGGAAGGGGGCCGGGGCCACACGCTTGAGGTCCCAGCCGGTGGGCAGGCCGTGTGCCTGGGCGTACTGGCGGACGGATTCGGCCAGTTGCGCGGGTGTGTCTCCGCCGGGGACGGCGGCCCTGAGGCGGTCGACCTCCTGGCGGCCGGCGCGTACGCGTGCCGCGAGGCTGCCTTCGCGCCCGGCGTCGAGCTCCTGCGTCAGCTGCTGGTGGTGGTAGCCGCGCGGCAGTACGGGCAGGCCCTGGAGGCGCCACATGCCGTACAGCTTCCGGCGCAGCCCGGCCAGTTCGCGGTCCGCCCGGTCGTAGGCGTGCTGCGCGGCGTTCAGGGCGGCCTCGACGGCCCGGGCCTGGCGCTCGTCCTCGGGGGAGGCGGTCTCCTCGGCGGTGCTGGGCGGTACCGCGTGCCAGGCGTACGAGGTCGTGCCCTCGCCGAAGCCGGCGCCGAGCAGGATGTCGGCGAGGTGGTGCGTGTTGTCCGGCTCGTCCGCGCGGGCGAGGGTGTTGCTCTGGAGCTGGTCGAGCAGCGCGGGCGCGAGGGTGAGGGACGGGTCGGTGGCCGCCTTGTCGGCGGTCAGGGCGGTGAGCGCGGAGCGGGCGCTGTCGGCGACGGCCACCGTCGGGTCGGGCCACTGCTCGCCGGAGGGGTCGTAATGGGGCGACACACTGTGGACGCGGCCGGTGTAGACGGTACGGGTTCCCGGGGCCGGGGTGCTGTCCGCCTGCCAGCCCAGGGAGCTCTCCAGGGCCTCGCGTACCCGCGGGTCGTCGAGCGGGTCGTCGGAGTTCGCCGCGTGCCATCCGATGACCTGGTAGCCCAGGCGGTCGAACTGGTGGGGCAGTTGCGCCAGGGGGTCGTGGAAGGAGAAGACGTCCTGGCAGTGCGGCTGGAACGCGGCGAAGGACAGGGTCCCCGGGCCGGTCGCGGTCAGGAAGGTGGGCTGCTCCGCCGCGGATTCCGTCCACCGCCCGGCGTCGGTGTGGCGTCCGATCCGGGTCGGCGTGACGTGACCCCGGCCGGGGCGCAGGTAGGGGACGGTGCCGGTGCGCTTGTTCAGGAAGTCGCTCTCGACGACCCACGCGGCGGTGGCGTACTCGCCCGCGGCCGTGTAGGCGTGCCGGACGACCAGCCAGCGGTTCGGCGCGGGCGGGAGCGTGACCTCGCCACCGGGCGTGGTCGCCCGGCGCAGCGCCGCAGGAAGCTCCCAGTGCAGGTACACGCCGTCGTTGCCCGCTTCCTGGGAGAACTCCGTGGCCGTGCTCGCGTAGGGCGACGGCTCCGGGGAGCGGTGGACCCCGAGCAGGTGGTAGTTGGGCATCCAGCGGAGGAAGGAGTCCCGGCCGCGCACCTGGTCGTTGACGACCAGGGCCCGGAGCCTTACGGGGACCAGGAGGTCGGTGTTCATCGGGTGGTTCCTTCGAAGGAGAGGGCCAGCTGCTCGGGAGCGCGTACCAGCTGCACGGCGAACTCGGCGGGGGAGAGCGCGGATCCGGGCTTGACGTCCTCGGCGAGGCGGGCCGCGAGCCTGCCGACGTCCAGCACCCGCGCCCCGGCGGGGGTGGTGACGGTCAGGGCCGGGTCGGCGCCGACGGGCACCGAGCGCTCCAGCGGCCGGCCGACCTCGCCGGGGGTCAGGCTGCGCAGTGCCACGTTCCCCTGGTCGTCCACGCCGAAGTGCAGCCCCTGGCGCGGTTCGCTGATCGTCAGGTGGTCGGGCATCCGGTCGAAGAGCATCAACAGGACGTCGCCGCCCAGGACTTCGTGGCGGATCACCTCGACCGGCGTGGTACCGGACGAGGTGCGGGCTTCGACGCGCAGCGTCGGCCAGCCAGGCACGAGGGCCGAGCGCAGCAGCAGACCGGCGGCGGGCACGGGCCCCTGGGCGTCGAGCAGGCCGTCCAGTTCGGCGTCGGTCGTGGTGTCGGCGCGGGGGTGCCGGTCGAGGCTGCGCGCGCCGTCGAGCAGGGCATGGAGCCAGCCGCGGTCGACGTGGAACAGGCGCAGGCTCTCGGGCGGGAGCATCCGCTGGTCCGGTACGAGGCAGTCGAACGGCACTCCGCCGAGCGTGCGCAGCTTGGCCAGCCAGGCCGCCGTCTCGCGCGCGTCCGACGACGGCTGCTGCGGGGCGGAGGAGCGCCGCGGCGCGTCGAGGCGGTACGCGGTGGGAGCGGCGCGTACGGTCCGGGGGCGCGGCTCGTCGTCCTCGGGGATACCGAAGGCCGTGGCCAGCGCGTCGAGGGCGTCGCCGCGCAGCAGTTCCTCGAACTGCTCGCGCGGGGTCGGTGCGGCTGTGCGGGCGGCCATGCGGGGTGCCGGCCCGGCGGAGGGGGCGCTGTGGAAGAGCTGCCGGCGGTACGTCGCGTACTGGCGGTCGGTCGCCCGGCGCAGCCGGCCCTGGTGGCGCAGGCGGACGAGGGTGGTGGAGAAGCCGGGGTCGGCCAGGGCCAGGGCACGGCCCACGTTCCAGGCGCAGGCGTAGCCGGTGGCGAAGGTGCCGGTGTGCGGCTCGTGGAGCAACAGGCCGTCGGCGTCGGGGAAGTGGCCGTCCGCCGGCCGGGGCAGCTCGGGCGCGACGCGGGGGAGGAACGGGCCGCTGTACCACGCGAGGGCGCGCTCGCCGGACTCGGTGATGTGGGTCATCGGGACCATGCCCTGCTCCAGCAGGGTGCCCAGCTCGTCCGGCAGTCCGGTGTCTGCCGTCGGGGCCGGGCGCAGCGGGGCGGCGCTGTGCTCGCCGTTCCCCGGGGCGAAGCGTCCGGCCAGCCGGCCGAAGCCGTCGCCGGATTCGGGGCAGGAGGTGAACGTCCAGCTGTGCAGGGACACCAGGCGCACGGGCTTGCCGTCGGCCTGCGGCCCGGGCGGCGTGTGGCCCTCCAGTGAGACCAGGTGCGCCACGTACCGGCCCTGGGCGGAGTCGGGGAAGCGGGCTGTGGTGATGACCGCGTGCGGGTCCCGGCCCAGCCGGCCGTCCTGGCCCCCGGCGGGCACGGCGTCCTCTCCGCCCGAGCGGACGTGGGAGAGGAAGGCGAGGTCGGACGGCGCCGGCAGCAGCTGTGCCAGCAGTTCCCGCGGTACGTCGACGACCTGACAGGGGGTGTCGAGCAGGGCGGGGTCGACGGCGTCCCGGTCCAGGGCGGGCCCGGACACCGCGGCGTCGCCGTCGAGGAGCGCGCGGACGGTCAGCGAGGCGGCGGTGCCCAGTGCGTTGGGGTCGCCGGGCAGTTCGCCCTCGCCGAAAAGCAGCAGCGCCAGCCAGGGGGCACGGGCGGGGTTCTGGACGCCGGCGGTGAAGGGCTCGCGCTCCCACGGCAGGGCCGCCGGGTTGAGCGTGATGTGCGGGAGCAGGCCGTGGAAGGGGCCCTGGCTGTGCGGGGCCGGGTACACGGCGTGCACCCACGAGGGGTCGAGACGGAACTGCGCGGCCCGTACGTCGACGATCTGTTCCACCGGGTCGAGACCGGCGCCCGGCAGATCCTCGGCGGGGAACCGCTGGCCGACGGTGATCCGGTAGCGGCCGGCCTCGACGCCGGGCAGCAGGTGGTCGTGGAAGGTGACGGGGGTGTCGTCCGCCGGTGCGGTCTGCTCGGTCGGGTGCGTGGTCATGAGGTCCTCACGAGTGGGCGAGTCGCAGGGGCGGGGAGGAGAAGGCCGCTTCGCGGGCGTAGCGGTCGAGCTCCGGGGCGGCGTCGAGCGGATATCCGGCGGCGGCCAGGGCGGCGAGCGCGGTCTTGCGCAGCGCGGTCTGCTCGGGCGTGCCGACCCGCAGCGCGCCGGTGCCGGCGCTCTCCTCCGGTTCCCCGCGGACCCCTGTGGGGGCCGCGCCCGGGTCGAGCGGCAGGACTCCTCCGGGCAGCAGCGGCTCGTGGTCGAGGCGGCCGCTCCGGCTGGACGCCGCCGCTTCGGGCAGGCGCGGGGCCGGTACGGCGATGCGTGCTCCGCTGACCAGGCCGTGGACGAAGGCGGCGGCGCCGAGCGTGTCGTCGGCCTTCCCGGCGCCCCACAGCGCGGTCGGCTGCGGCGTGCGCTGCGTGGTGACCGTCCAGTTCCGCCAGTGTTCGGCGGGCAGTTGGCGCCAGTGGCCGTCCTCGGTCTCCTCCTCGACGGTGACCGAGAGCGTGACGTCGAGGCCGGTCTTTCCCATGGGGCGGATGTTGACCTTGGCGGGGCCGTCCCCCGTCTCGTCCGCTCCGTTGACCGCGAGCGCGGAGGCGGGGAACGCGGTGCCGACGGTGAAGGCGAAGCCGTCGGCGGTGGCGGTCCAGGTCTCCTGACCGCCCGACGGCGCCTGCGCGGCGTGGTCGGGGTGGAGTCCGTCGACGGGGGTGAGCGTCAGCGGGTGCTGCGGAAGCAGCGTGCGGAACTCCTCCCAGCCGATGGGCGCGGGCCCGGCCTTGGGCTCGCCGAATTCGATCGGGATGGAGATGCCGAGCACCTTCACGTGTGCGGTGCCGCCGAACGACGGGCCCCACACCGACAGCCGCGCGCCCAGCGACGCCTCGCCGCTCCAGCCGAACAGCAGCCACACCTGGGCGGTGATCTCGGCCCACACGTCCACCTCGTAGTGGAACGGCGCCCACTCGACCAGGGCGTCGAAGCCGACGTCGACCCGGGCCTTGGCCCACGAGCTGTCGTACCGCAGATCCAGCCGGCCGCCGGCCATGACGGCCGAGGGGGTCAGCGCGAAGTAGCTGGTGCCCTTCAGGATCACCGAGGAGCCGGAGGTCCAGTCGACGCCGACCGGGTCCGCCTGCGGGTAGTGGTCGGGCGGCGCGAAGCGCGGGTGGTAGCCGCCGATGGTGAAGACGAAGTCGCCGGGGTGGTCGCTGCCGCCGAACCACAGGCGCAGCGCCGCCCCGCCGGTCAGGTGCACGGACCGGTCGAGCAGGAAGCTGTCCGGGGCGAGACGGGCGTCGACGGCGAGCATGTCGGCGGAGCGCCGGTAGACCGCGGAGATGTCCAGCTCGACACTGGCGTACGGCTCGCCGAGCTTCTTCTCCGGGTCGGGGAACTGGGCCTTGGCCGAGCCGAGCAGCCCCACCACCAGGTCGTCCGGGCCGAACTCGGCGAACGCCAGGGCCTTGCAGTGGACGATCTCGAAGACGTCCGCGTTCAGGCCGAGCGCCAGCCAGGTGCTGCCCTCGTGCGGGGTGACCCAGGCGGGAGCGCCGTCGGTCCCCTCGGTGAGCTCTTTGAGCATGTCCAGCGGTTCGGGCGGCGTGCCCTCACCTGCCCCGGCGAGCCCGCGCAGCAGGGGGAAGCCGGCGACCTGGTCGATGGTGGGTACGCGCAGGCTGCTGTTGTATCCGAAACCGGCCTTCACCGCGGTGACCCTGAAGGCGGGAGGACCGCCGAACGCGGCCCCCAACTCCGCGTACAGGAACAGGGACCGGGCTCCGCTCTTGAGGTGCTCGTAGGCGCCGATCGCCCCGAAGCTGGCGCTCGGGGTCTTGATCAGGGCGCTGCCCTCGATCAGCCGGTCGTAGGGCGAGTCGGCGGTGACCGGCTTGTTCACGAACGCGCCGGATATCTCCAGCGGCGGCTTACGGAAGGACAGGCTCAGCCCGTCGAGCCGGCCGGAGGGCGTGAAGTCCTTGCCGTCCAGGGCGATGCCCAGCCCCAGCCCGTCCACGCCCAGCTCCAAGGGGCCGGCCTGCACCGTGGCGTCGCAGAGGAGCCAGACTTTCTCGTCCTGGTAGCTCGCGCCCAGGCGCCGCAAGTACAGCGGGCCGAAGGAACGGTCGAGAGTGACCCACGCGGCGGCCGGAGCCGCCGGGTCGTCGGGTGCGGCCGGTGAAACCGCCGCCGCCCGGGCTTCCGTCGGGGCTGGCGCCGCCCATGTCCCCGTGACCGGCGCGGTGTTGAGCAGCTTCGGGGCGGGGGCTTCGCTCTCGTGCTCCTCGGTGGGCTTCGCGCCGGCGAGGCGGAACATCAGAGGGGTGCGCTTTTCGCCTCCCCACTCGTAGTCCAGGGCCACCAGAGCGCGCCCGCGGGTCTCCTCGGGAAACGTCGGGTGGGTGCCGTCCAGGCGGGATATCTGTTCGTTGAGTGCTTTCACCTGATCGGCGGTGAGGGCGTCGGAGGCGATGACGGCTTTCACGCCGGTGATGCCGAGATCGTGGTCAGGGGAGATGCGGTCGCCGACCAGAGGGAGGTCGCTGAGTTTGGCGGCGAGTCGCGCATCGACGAGCAGGGCGAACAAGAGGCACCTTCCGGGCCGGGAACGGGAAATCGGAGGGGAGTCGAAAGGAAGATTGCTTCGCGCTCAGGAAACCCGGCAGATTTCTCTGTCGGGGCAGGATCCGTGCGACACCAGGCCGATTTCCTCGATGAGTTCGGCCCTGGTGGGCTCGATCCGCCTCATCGACTCCGTGCCCTCTCCATCAGTGCCGCAGCGAACGGAGGCGCTGTCGATTCCCCTCCACGATATTTCTTCCGTCGGTTACGGTACCCCGCCCGCGATTGTGTTTAAGGATCAACCGAGTCGTGTTGTTCAATAGTTGACCGAATTACCGGCGACCGGCTATCCGGAAAGCGGGCGATGATGCAACGCCCTAAATCTATGCGTTCACCCGATCTGCAAGCCAACTGGCGGCGTGTGGTGTGCTTCACACTCGCTCACCGGTCCCGCTCCGGGACCGGTGCGGCGGCTCGCACGGCCGTCACCGCGATGTCGCCGAAATCCTCACGACGGGTTTTCTGAGCTGCCGTCAATCCGGCCCTGCCTTCGGCGACGACGGGGAAGCCACTCGATCGCCGGCACCGGCCACGAGACGGCGCGCGCCGCGTCACCCGCCCATTCCAAGACTCGTGCCCCATCGCCCCTTGGTCCCGTGCCGGGCCGAAACCGGACCTTGCGGGGGTGCTGAGGCGGACGTGACGATGGCGGCATGACGCAGCCGGGTGAGGACGCGGGCAGCAGAGACAGCGGTCACGACGGGCACAGCGGTCACGACGGGTACAGCGGACCGGGTACGGCGCGGCGTACGGTGCTCGGCGCGGCCACCGTCGGTGCGGCGGCCCTCGGGCTGCCCTCGGCAGCGGCGATGTCATCGGCGGCCGGACCCGCACAGTCCGGGTCACCGCGGCCCGCAGGACCCGCCCGCCACCGGCCACCCACCGCACAACCCCCCTCGCGCGAACTCCGCGCACTGCTGCGGGAGATCGACCCACGCCGCATCGAGGCCACCGTCCGCAAACTGGTGTCCTTCGGGACCCGGCACACCCTCTCCGCGCAGGACGATCCCGTACGCGGCGTCGGCGCGGCCCGCGACTGGCTCCTCGCCGAGCTGCGCCGCTGCGCACAGGCCTCCGGCGGCCGGATGACCGTGGAGCTCCAGTCGTACGTACAGGAGCCCGCGCCCCGTGTCCCGGTGGCGACCAGGATCACCAACGTCGTCGCCACGCTGAGGGGTTCGGTCACGCCTGACCGGATCTATGTGGTCTCGGGGCACTACGACTCGCGGAACAGCGACCCCATGAACGCGACCGGCGACGCGCCCGGCGCCGACGACGACGCCTCCGGGGTGGCCGTCGCCCTGGAGCTGGCCCGGGTCTTCGCGACCCGGCGGCCGGCCGCGACCGTGGTGTTCGCGGCGGTGGCGGGCGAGGAGCAGGGACTGTACGGGGCCGCGCACATGGCCCGGACGTACCGGGGTCGACAGGCCGACGTACAGGGCATGTTCACCAACGACATCGTGGGGAGTTCGACCGCCGAGGACGGCTCGCGCGACCCGTACACGATCCGGCTGTTCGCCGAGGGGGTGCCGACCTCGGAGACGCCGGAGCAGGCCGAGGTGCGGCGCACGGTGGGCGGCGAGAACGACTCCGTCTCGCGCCAGCTGGCCCGGTTCGTCCGGGACACCGCCGAGAACGACGCGACGGGGATGCGGGTGCGGGTGGTGTATCGCCGCGACCGTTATCTGCGCAGCGGCGACCACATCCCGTACCTCCAACAGGCCTATCCGGCAGCACGGTTCACCGAGCCCGCCGAGAACTACGCGCACCAGCACCAGGACGTACGGGTGGTGGAGGGCAAGCAGTACGGGGACCTGCCCGAGTTCTGTGACTTCGGCTTCACCGCCCGGGTGGCCCGGGTGAACGCGGCCGCCCTGTGGTCCCTCGCCCAGGCCCCTGGCACTCCGCGCGGCGCGAAGATCCGCACCGCCGCCCTCGGCAACTCCACCGAGCTGGTGTGGGAACGCGGCCCGGAGCCGGACCTCGCCGGGTACGAGGTGGTGTGGCGGGAGACCACCGAACCGGAGTGGACCCACGTCATCCCGGCCGGGAACGTGACCCGGCACACCGTCGACCTGTCCAAGGACAACGTGTTCTTCGGCATCCGCGCGCTCAACCACTCGGGCCTGCACAGCCCGGTCGCCTTCTGCGCACCCCAGGCGTGAGGCCCGGTCGGGACTGCGCGGGCTGTCAGGCCCGCGTGGGCCGGCCTGTCGTCGCCTGGAGATGAGCGATGCCGGTGTCGAGCGCTGCCTCGAGGTGGGTCGGGTCGCCCGTGGACATCATGATGGCCACTCCTCCCTGGATTCCCGCCAGCAGCGCGGCGGCCGTCCGGTCCACGTCGAGGGTCGGCGACACCAGGCCGTTGGCCTGGAGTGCACGCATGCCTCGGGCGAGTTGCTGCTGCCATTGACGCATCAGCTCCGTCACGATTGCCCGGGCACCTGGGCCGGACTGTCCGACCTGGAGGAACAGCGCTCCCATGGGACAATGGTCGCCCTGGCGTTCGTACCGCTCCACCACCACATCGCGCCATTGCCGCCAGGACTCCCACGAATCCAGGCGTCCCAGGTGAGGCTGCTGGTCCTCAAGGACGCGGTCTGCCTCGAACCGGGCCACTGCCAGCAGCAGTTCGTCCTTTCCGGCGGGGAAGTAGTGGAAGAGCTGGCTCTTGCTGGTTCCGGTGCGGCTGCGGATGTCGTCGAGTGTCGTGAAGGCGACACCCTGCTCGCGCAGGACCTCGGCCGCTCCCTCGATGATGCGGTCCCGTGTGGCGCGGCCCTTCGCGGTCAGCGCGTCCGGCATCCCGATATCTCCTCTGCACCTCAATGGACCAGTGGGTTGCACTGTACGGCGAGAGCCCCCGGGGCGTGACATGTGCGGCCCGCTCCGCCTGGACTTGCCGGTCCATTTCTCGCGAGGCACCGTTGTCCGTGCACCGTGGGACATGGGGAGGTTGCGTCATGGGTGGGCGACTGCCCCGGCGGGCTCGGGTTGGGGTTCGTCCTTCCGCCGTGCACGCCCGTCTGGCCGGATATGACGCACCGAACCACCCCAATTCCGAAAAGAGTTGACCCCGACACATGTCCTGTTGAAGATGCAATGACCAACCACTCGCCGCTGACCGGACCGCTCCGCCGTACCGGCGGCGGCGTCGCTGTCACGTCTGAAAGAGGAGTGCACTCATGGCTGTAGCCTGGAAAACGTATCTGACCGGTGGCGCTGTCGCCGCCTCCGGGGCCGCTCTGCTGGTGGGCATGGGCCTCGCTCAGCCCGCCGCGGCGGCTGATCTCCCGCACGCACCCGTGGCCTATTTCTCCACGGGCCACGACCTGACCGGCAGACAGATGCCGGTCGACATCGGCAACACCGATTGCCAGACCCTTCCGGAGCCCGCGCTGTCCGCGGTCAACTTCACCACCGCCAATATCGAGGTCTTCTACAACCACGACTGCCGGACGGGGCTCCCCGACCGACCCAGTGACCTGTACTTCGCGCTCGGGAGCCTGCACCGGGGCGACTTCTCCTACCCGGCCCTCAGCTACAAGGTTGTTCGCTGACCGGCATGACCCTTGCAACGCCGGTGCGTGGTGTGGCGCGTACTTGAGCACCACACCACGCACCACCGGGAGGGGAGTGGTGTACGGGGATCGCGCGCACCGGATCCGCTCCACTCCTTGGCACCGCCTCCGGACTCCTGGCTTCGCGGCATCGGGCGATGACCAACCTCTGTCAGAGGGCCACGGTGCGTCCCGCATGGAGCACACGGCCGCCCACTGGGTCGGCTTTGGGGACGGGTCGTCCGACGTAGCGCGCTACGAGTTCAGGGCCGGTGAGGTCCTCGATGCCGTCCAGCTTCATCGCGCGCAGCTCGTCGGCGATGTCCTCCGGGGTGAAGCAGCTGAGCCAGGGCTCACCGAGCTCGGCCACCATTTTCGCCGCGGCTTCGCGCACGGCGCGGAGTTCCGGTGACAACGTCGACGGCGCTTCGCCGTAGTAGTCGAACACCATCTGCACCGGTGCGTGGTGCCCGGCCATGAAGCGCAGGGTGGTGAGGACGGCCTCCCGCGTGAGGTAGGGAGTGACACCGAGCCAGAGGAAGAACGCCGGCCGGGTCCGGTCCAGCCCGGCCGTGGCCAGCGCACCGGCCAGGGTGTCGCGTTCGAAGTCGACGGGGGCGAAGGTCACCGACGGAGGAACGGTGATACCGGCCGCCGCCAGCTGTTGCCGCTTCCACGCCTGGGTGGCCGGGTGATCGACCTCGACCACCCTCAGTCCGGCGTGGGGGTTGCGGTACGCGAAGGTGTCCAGGCCGGCACCGAGGATCACCAACTGCCGGGTGCCGGTGGCCACGGCGGAGGCGAGCGCGTCCTCGGCGAAGCGGCTGCGGGCGGCGACGAACCGTATGCCGTACAGGTCGAGCGGTTCATCAGGCAGCGGCGGCAGCTCGTCCGGATCGAGACGCAGGATCCTCGGTGCCAGCGGGTCGGTGAGGATCCGCTGAGGGTCGCTCTGGTGGCGGGCACGGTGGTGCGCTGCGTGCATCGCGGTGCGGCTGGGCTGGCTGGTTTCCACGGGCCCTCCTGGGGAGTGTCGGAACGCGATCCAGAATCGGACGGGAGTGGGTTTCCGGGACAGGGCAGAACCTGCACTGTCCCGGACCCGCTCCACCGTCCGTCAAAGCATTTGTCCCGACCCGCGGCCCCCGCGGAAAATGCCCGGATGGACCGCAAGACCGCGCTACGGGACTTCCTGATGTTCCACCGTTCACGGCTGACCCCTGACGATGTGGAGCTGCGCTTCCACGGAGCACGCCGGGTCTCAGGGCTCCGTCGGGAGGAAGTGGCCGTACTGGCCTCGGTCAGCGTCGACCAGTACATCCGTCTGGAACGAGGGCACACCTCCCTGGTCTCGGATACGGTTCTCGACGCGGTCGCCAGTGCGCTGCGGCTCACTCCGGGCGAACGGCGCTACCTGCGTGCCCTGGCCGGGCGCCCCCTCACCGCCGATGCCCGGGCCGGGGCCGGTGGGAAGCCGGTACGGGACGGCGTGCAGCGCGTCCTTGACTCCCTGCGCGATTCCCCGGCCTATCTGGTCGGCCGCAACGGCGCCATCGTGGCGTGGAACCAACTTGCCGCACGCGTCTTCTTCGACTTCCCCCGGATCCCGGTGCACGACCGCTCGCTCGGCCGACTGATGTTCACCTATCCACGTGCCCGGTCGCTGTTCCTCAACTGGGAGGGATCGGCACGCGAGATCGTGGCGTACCTGCGCACCGAGACGGTGCGACGACCGCATGACGCGGAACTCGCCGCGCACGTAGGCGGATTGATGACGGCGAGTGCCGACTTCCGGCGGCTGTGGACAGCGCAGTTCCCTTTCAACGGCCCTCGTGAGCCTTCCAGACTGGCCTGCCCCGAGTCCGGGACCACTCTGCATCTGGCCTGCGAGGCGTTTCAGCCGACGGACGCTCCGGACGAATGGATGGTCGTCTACACCGAGGCCGAGGAGTCGTGGAGTGAGCGCCGCAATCATCCCGTGGCCGATATCGCGCCAAAACATCAAGGGTCGCATCCCTTGCCTGGGCGGGAAGTCCGCGAACGCGGTCAGATCTTCCTTCGCTTCCAGCAGCATCGTTTTGACCTTGGGGAACTGGATACCGAGCATATCCGCGACGGTGTCCAGCTGGGTGCGCAAGAGGCCGATGGTGGGCTGGGTGAAGATGGTGCGGATCGTCGCGGCGACCATTTCACCGGAATCCCGGTCGATTATTCCGAAGACATTCCGCAGGAAATGAACCCTGCACCGCTGCCAGGCGGCGCCGAGCATCACCTTGCGGACTCCGGCGACCAGCCCCGGAGCGCTGGTCGGTGATGTCCAGTCAGACCCCGGACAGGCCGCGTTCGCGCAGTGAGCGCAGGAACTCTTTCCAGAACGCCTCGCTCTCACTGTCGCCGACCATCAGGCCCAGGACCTCGCGGTTGCCGTCCTCGGTGATGCCGGTGGCGACCACTACGGGCCGGGAGACGATCTGATGGTTCACCCGCGCTTTGCGGTAGGTCGCGTCCAAGTAGACGTAGGGGAAGCGGACGTGGTCGAGCGGGCGGGTGCGGAACGCGGTCAATGGCTCGTCCAGGGCTTCGCAGATCCGTGAGACCTCGGACTTGGAGATAGCGCTGTCCCCACCGAGGGCTTTGACCAGGTCATCAACGCTGCGGGTGGACACGCCGTGCACGTATGCCTCTATGGTCACGGCGTAGAGGGCCTGGTCGACGCGGCGCCGACGCTCCAGCAGGCTGGGGAAGAAGCTGCCGGCGCGAACCTTGGGGATTTCCAGGTCCAGATCGCCGGCCAGCGTGGTCAGCACCTTGTCGCGGTGCCCGTTGCGGACAGTGGTCCGAGTCGGCGTGTGCTCGTTCCACTCCGCGCCGACATGAGCACTCGCCTCGGCCTCGATCAGCTCCTGCACCATCCGCTCGGCGATCGCGCGGATGAGCTCGATTCCGTCGGTCGAGCGTAGTAACTCAAGGAGCCGTATCAGTTCAGACTGGGACAGGGCCATTGTCCACTCCTCGTGGTTGAACTGGGCGTTCACCAAGGAGAGTTATGTGGTGGCCCGCCACCTGTTCAGGGAGCGGTACTCACCCGTGGAAGTGCGCCCCGGGTAAACGCACGCGCACTCCCGGCCGCTGATCCCGTACACCACGATGAGGGGCACCATCGGGGTAGGGACGCGGAAGGCCCCGCACGGAGCCGGGAGGCCGGGGGCTTCACGTGCGGGGCCGCGCTTACGGGGTGGGGGCCGTCAGGCTGCGGTCAGGGTGTACGTGCCCGTACCGTCCTGCCTGCCGCTGCTGTACTGGCGCAGGAACTCTCCGTCCGCGTATCGGTCATGGCCGATCATGGAGCCGGTGTACTTGTTCTGTATACCGATCTTCGGGCTGCCGGGTACGTCGCGGTAGATGTAGAAGCGCTGGAGGTCGTCCTCCGCGCACCGGGCCATCTGCAGGACCGCGCGTTCAGTGGCCGCGTTCTGCTCGGGGACGGTCAGACACCATTGGCTGCGGTGATTGACGAGGGTGGCCTCGATGACGCCGTTGCGCTCCACCTTGTTGCACAGCGCCCACTGATCAAGGTCTCCACTGAAGATCGTCGAGGGTCGCAGGCGAACACCGTCGGCCCCCAGGAGGGGCCCGGTCCAGTACAGCGACTTGCCGGGTACACCGATCTTGTAGAAGCCGGGGTCACAGGTGAAGCCCTGCGCCGCGCGAGAGACGGCCGCGCTCCCGGCCATCTTCTTCGGCGCAGCCTTCTCGGCCGCGTCCCTGGCCGCCGTCTTCGTGGCAGGCTTCTTGGCGGCGTAGGCCTTCGCCGACGGCACCGGCCCGGCCGGGTGCTTCGCGGTGGCGGCGGCCGAGCCGCAGGCGAGGAGGCCCTGCGCCTCGGCCATGATGCTGTTGGCGGGGACCTTGTCCTCGCAGCGTACTGCGCCTTCTTCGAGGGTGGTGTAGGTGGTGTAGGAGCCGGTGTCGGGGCCTTCGACCCACTTCAGGGCGTAGGTGCCGCCGCCGAGGTCGGTGCGGTTGCAGTTGAGGCTGCCGTAGGTGCCGGTGACTTTCTTGGTTCCCTCGTAGAGGCCGTAGTAGCCGGGGTTTTGGAAGTTCCAGGTGATGGACTTGTTGGTGCTGCTGGTGTGGGTGTAGTTGACCTGGACGTTCAGGCCGACGGTCCCGCCGACCATGCCGAGGGCTTCGACCTGGAAGCTGCCCTGGATGTTGCCGTTGAGGCCAACGGAGACCGAGATGGTTTCCTGGGTGCTGGTGTCGACGGTCTGGGAGCCGGTCGAGCCATCGGTGACGTACCAGCCCTTGAAGTGTGTGATGGTGGGGGTGACTTCGGCGCTCTTGATGTAGGGGTGGCGGGTGCCGAGGTCGGCCGGGGTGCAGGTGTCACCGGGCTTGGCCGCCGGGGCGGCGGCGGGCTTGGCCGGGGCGGCCGTGGCCGGTGAGGCGAGGCTCATCGTGGCTAGCGCGGAGGCAGCCGCAGCGGTGAGGGCTACGAGCCCCTTTCCGAGGAGGCCGGTCGGTCTGGTGTGACGCATCGTTAGTCATTCCCCCATGGGCCGGGACGCGAACGGGCGGGAACCCCGGCCGTTGGTGTGGTCGGTGTAAGGGTGCTGAGCGCGAGCGAACATAGCGCCACCAGCGATGACAGGGGGATGCCGTAACCGGCCAGTGTGATAACCCCGGGCGGAATGGCCTGTTCCGGCGATGCGGCCCGCCCGCCGCTGCGGACCGGTCGCGAATTCCGGACAAGGCTGCGAATTCCGAACCTGAGCCCGGTCGGTGGTTCCTACTATCTCTGTCACCTGTACGGCCGTGTGACCAGTGGACCACCACCGAAGGGACCATCGTGAAACGCGCAAGACGTTGCCTGATGGCGATAGCCACACTCGCTCTGACCGCCGCCACCCTCACCACCACCACCACGGCGTCCGCCGCCGCACCGGCGAAGGCGGGCGCCGCTGTGGCGGGCAAGGGCTGCGTGCCGACCGCGCCCGGCGAGGTCGGCAAGGAGGGCGTGGGTGTGGTCGACTGCGTCGCGGGGGACGGCCCCCGCCACGCCGTGCCGCCGGTCGCGGCCGGGCCCAAGGCCCGTGCGTCCGCGCCTTCCTGCACGGAAGAGGACACCCGCCACTCCTACTGCCGCGAGGCCAATGTCCCCTACACGCTCACAAGGAAGACGGATGGCAAGGTCCTATTGGTGGCCAAGCTCCGCTTCGTCACCCGCGCCGCCGCCATCGACCCGAAGGCCCAGACCTGGCAGGAGACGATCAGCGCCACGGTCATGAAGGCCGAAGGCGAGGGGACCATACTGTTCGCGTTCGGGCCCTCATGTTCGGGGCAGTGCACGATGTACAAGGCCAAGGCGTGGGGCGGCAAGTACGTGCCCATCGGCGCTGGCGAGACGAAGGAGGACTTCGTCGTCTACAAGACCACCGTGGGCAAAGGCGGCCAGAGCGTGGTCATCCCCACCTACCACGGGGACCTCACCTCCACCGAGGCGGACACGCGGGTAATCCCCCTGGGCACCTGGTACGGCCCGGAACTGCGCTGTGACAAGGCCGTGGGACGTGCGGCGGGGTGCATCGTGATGGGGCACATGGCCGACGTGAAGATTTCCATCGCGCAGTACGGGGCTGCGGCCATCACCTACCAGTGGGCCCAGGACAATTTGGAGGGCGGCAACACCGGCACGAAGGTGGCGCCCCTGCAGCGGGGCAGTGATGAGGAGGACGAGGACGGCCCGACGACGACGCAGAAGCGGTACCAGAGCTGTTATGCCGCGCCGAACCCCTTCAAGCCCATCCTCGTCACGGCGGAGCCCGACTCGTGTGACGAGTTCCCGTTTGCCGCTTCGAGCCAGGGCGGCACGAACGGGAACCTGTGCGCGGAGATCCACCCGTGGTTCAACTCCGCCACCTTCCAGTGGGAGGTCGACAAGCTCAGGTACCTCGGCCGCGCGCAGAAATGCGTCCGCAGCCACGTACCCAAGGACCAGAACGAGGCAGCGGGGGGCGAGTACGGGCGGGCTGTGCAGAGCGAGCGCATCCTGGACCACGAGTGGTTCACCGTGACCGTCACCCCGTAACCAATAGGCACCCACACTCGCCGTGCCCCGGACCTGCCTGACTGGCGGGGCACGGCACTGTGCCAAGAGCGCACAGGGCGCGTCGGCTTCTGCCGGGGTCGGATATCACTCACAGCGAGGGCCTCGAAGCGGGCGATCTCATCCGGACAGCTCGCGAAGTCCTTGCTGTACGCGACCAAGGGCCGCTCACGAGCCCACTCCAGGCGCTTGACAGTGTCAGCGCCGACCTGACTGTCCTGGAGCCGAAAGCATCGCTGAGGTAGTCGCGGATGGTGTCGACGACACGCGTGCCAGAGTCCTCCAGGACGCTGTTGACGGCCTTGCGGACCACTCGGTAGCCGAGTCCGGCGCCCACCTGTTCATTGGCGTTGTACAGGACCAGCGTCAGCTCATCCAGGCTCAGACGGTGTTCGCTCGGGACATCGCCGCGCACTTCGGCACCGACGGTGCGGAACGCGAGCATCAGGAACCTCCCTTGGTTGCCTCGTTGCGGTCGACCTGCTCATACGGATCGTCGGGGAGGGTGTCAGCGGCTGCTGCAGGGGGTTGAAACCGTGCCGGTTGGCATGGTCGGCCCGCATGATGAAGCACGAGGCCTCGTCGCTGCGGGGGCCGAAGTACCACTCGTACACGGTGGATCCCGATAGCGGCCCCGTTCCTCGCCCTGGCCATGCTCGATCACGCTCGGCGCCCCCGGCACCTCCTCCGGAAAGTGCATCTACGCCACCCAGCCCGCCGTTCAACAGCCCTGCGGGCAAGGACGGCGAACAGTGGCACTTCCGTCCCATCGACGGGAAGCCCAACGCGTTCGGCATCGTCCCGCCCAAGAACTACGGGTGGGTCGACTTCGCCGCCGTCGGCAAGAAGGTCACCGGCACGTGGACCTTCGACACCGACAACCAGCCGTGGACCACTGACGCGACCGTGACCGTCCCCGTCATCAACTCGGCGGCCGGCTCCACGATGTACATCGCCCGCACCAGCACGGACGCGCCCGGCAGTGGCACCAGCAGCGCCGACATCAAGCCCGCCGCACTCGCGAGGACCGCGACGGACACCATAGATGTGCCCGCAGGTGGCAAGCTGACCGCCGACAAGGGCGGCGTCCAGGTCAGTGACGCCAACGGCAGCACGATCGCAACGGTGCATCCCGGCACCGTCACGGACACCAACGGCACGACGCACAAGGTCGATCTCGCGGTGGACGGCAACACCGTCACCCAGACCATCGAAGGCGTCACCGGCGACACCATCACCGGCACGATCACGCCCCCGGCCTTCTCCCTGGGCAGTGGCGCCGCCGCCCCCGCCGCGAAGGCCGTCAAGATGATGACGGCGGCGAAGTGCTTCATGGCCGCTCCCGCTGCCGACAACAACGACGAACACGACAAGTGCATGGCCAAGAAGATCGGCGCCGGCATTGTCAAGGGAGGTCTCTGGGGCACCCTGCGCGGTGGCCCCGAAGGAGCGGCCATCGGCATGCTCACGGGCACATTCAAGGGCATCGCCACGGGCGTCATCGAATGCCGGGACAAGTGACCTGACCACCTGAACGACCGTGTCTCCCTGCCTACGGACCGGCAGGGGGACGCGATGTTTTCACGCGCTTTCACGCGCCCGGGTCGAACGTGGCGCAAGGGCGCTCGTCAGGGACGTGGGGCCTTCCTACCGTGTACGGCTGTGTATTCGGCCGCGAGCCAAGGACCCAGGTCGTCAATGAGCGTCCCGAGCGCTGCCGGATCGGCCGAGGTCGCGCGGCCGGTGGACGCGGCGACGCGCATCTGCTCGACGCGCTCGGGGTAGTAGCGGCCGAAGAGTTCGGCGGATTCGTCGAGGTCGCTGGTCCAGCCGCCCCATCTGGGCATGACCAGGGTGAATCCTGTGCGGACGAGGCGGCGCCCGACCGAGCGGCCGAGGATCTCACGATCAGCGTTCGTGGTGGCTTCGGCGGCTCTGGCGCGCCAGCGTGGCAGCACGAGGGCGAGGTCGCCGTTCGTCTCGCGGGCGAGGAGGGCGGTGGGACGGTAACGAGGCAGGTGTGCTGCGAGGTCGGGGCCGAGCAGCGGGGTGCAGAGGCAGGCGATGAAGAAGCCGGCGTCGTGACGTTCGAGCTCGCTGAGCAGAACGCGCGTGCTGCTCAGCAGGATCCCGACGCCCTTGATCTGGGGGAAGGCGCGGTCGAGCGCGGCCTCGATCGCTTCGGCGTCGGCGCGGTCGGCCGCGGTGGGCCCGTCGTGGAGGGCGAGCTGGAGGTCGAGGTCGGAGACTCCGGGTGTCGCGGTGCCGCGGGGGATGCTGCCGTAGAGGTAGGCGCTGTGCAGGCGCGTACTGCCGAACGTCTCGGCGATGTGAGCCCGGGCGGCGTCGACGACGGGGAGGAACGCTGCCGGCACCTTTTCCAGTGCGCCTTCGCGTGCGATCGTTCCGTCGTGGCTCAGCCCTCGTCCGTTCATGGGGCAACTGTGCCTTGCGCTGCTGCGGGCTGCCGAAGGGTTTTCCGGGCCGCTGGACCCCTGTGACGTCTGCAAACGTGGCTTCTGAAATCATTGGCTTGCACGCCTTTTCGGAGCCTTTCAGGGGGTTGGGATGCGTTGGCATGCCACTGGCCTCATATGCGCGCTGGTCGTGGCCACATCGGTCAGCAGCACCGGATGTGCCCGTTACTTCTCGTGCGGTGTCGAGGGGAAACGCCCTGCGGGGCTCACCCGCCAGGACATGGTGGGCTCCTACAAGGCCGATCCGTTCGGGACCGTCACGCTCAAGGCCGACGGAACGTTCACCGCCTCTGACTGGCCCGCGTTCAACCACCCGAGCAACCCGAAGCACACCGGCGCCGTCTCCGGCACGTGGAGGCTGAATCCCCTGGACAAGGTCATCGGGATGGACGACGACATCCAGCTGTCCCTCACCGGCGGCAAGCAGGTGTGGGACTCCACCTTCCGGGACTGGCGGACCGTGTTCAGCTTCAGTGCCACCGGCAGCCGGGAGAAGCCCCGCATCTACCGCTTCACCACCGACCCCGACATCTGCGAGCTCCACACCTTGCGCCACACGTAAGTCCGCGCCGCCCGGTACGCCGACAAGGACGAAGCCGAACGAACCGACGGCGTCGGCCGGTCCGCCGGGTGGAAGGAACTACGCCGCGCGGATGCCCCCGGCGGTCGCCCGGGTACGGGTCGCCGCGCCGGGTCAGGGCTCGGTGAACGCCGGTGCCGCGCGGTCGTCGCCCGGCTCACCGGAACGTACGGAGGCGGCCGCTTCGACGGGAGGCCGTTCGCCGCGCAGGACTTGGCGGGCTCGGTCGGCGTCGAAGGCGCCCTCCCACCGGGCGACGACAAGGGTGGCGACGCCGTTGCCCACCAGGTTGGTCAGGGCCCGGCACTCGGACAGGAACTTGTCGACCCCGAAGATCAGCATGATGCCGGCGGCAGGCACGGTCCCCACACTGGTGAGGGTGGCGGCCAGCGCGATGAAACCGGCGCCCGTGACGCCTCCGGAGCCCTTCGATGTGAGGATCATGACGGTGAGGAGGCCGCACTGCCGGCCCGGATCCAGCGGGGTGTCGGTGGCCTGGGCGATGTAAAGGGCCGCCAGGGAGAGGTAGATGGAGCTTCCGTCGAGGTTGAAGGAGTATCCGGTGGGCACGGTCAGGCCGACGATGTCGCGGCGGACGCCGAGCCCTTCGAGTTTGAGCATGAGGCCGGGCAGGGCGCTCTCGGAGGACGAGGTTCCCACCACGAGCAGGAACTCCTCGCGCAGATAGCGCAGCAGGCGGAAGACGTTGATCCGGAGCAGCGCGGTCACACCGCCGAGGACGACGATGACGAAGAACGCCGAGGTGCCGTAGCAGAGCGATACGAGCCGGCCGAGGCCGACGAGGGTGGAGACCCCGTACTCGCCGACGGTGAAGGCCATGGCGCCGAACGCTCCCACGGGGGCGGCGAGCATGACGTAGTGCAGGATCTTGAAGATCACCGCGCTGAGGCGGTTGGCGCCGTCCACGAGCGGTTCGCCGACGGGGCCCACGGCCTTGAGGGCGATGCCGAACAGCACCGAGAAGAACAGCACTTGGAGGATGTTGCCGTCGGTGAAGGCTCCGACCGGGCTGGAGGGCACCAGGTCGGTGAGGAAGTGCCAGTGGCTCTGTCCCTCCGCCGCCTTCACGTACCGTGCCGCGTCGCCTCCGAGCCGCAGGTCGCCGGGGTGGGCGTGGACCCCGGCGCCGGGCCGGAAGGCGTTGGCGGCGACCAGGCCCACGGTCAGTGCGGCCAGGGTGCCGGCCTGGAAGTAGGCCAGCGACTTGAGTCCCACCCGGCCGACCCGGCCGAGGCTGTCCGCGCTGCCGATGCCGACTACGACGGTCAGGAAGACGATCGGGGTGATGAGCATCTTCACGGCGGCGACGAAGGTGGTGCCGACCGGCTCCATGGCGGCGCCCACCGAGGGCCACAGCCGGCCGGTGAGGGCGCCGGTGACGATGGCGGCCAGGACGTGGACGTAGAGCTGTCGGTACCAGGGCCTGGAGTGCGCCACGGGCTGTGAGGGTGCGGGGGGAGAGGGGGCTGCCACGGCGTTCCTCCTCGTCGGTGGACAGGCACAGGGCGGGACGCCAGGTGATCCCGGCGGGCGGCCGCCCCCGCCCGGGACACGCGGTTCAGTCGGGCTCCCAGCGGTTCAGAGGAGCGTGAGGAGTTTCTCCGTGAACTGGCCCGTGGTCGCCGACCCGCCGAGATCCGGGGTCCGGACGTCGGACTTGGCGAGCACCGACGCGATGGCGTCGGTGACGTCCTTCGCCGCCTCGGGGTGGCCGAGGTGGTCGAGCATCATGGCGGCCGACCAGATCGCCCCGAGCGGATTGGCGATGCCACGGCCGGCGATGTCCGGGGCCGAACCGTGGACCGGCTCGAACATCGAGGGGAACTCCCGCTCGGGGTTGAGGTTGGCGGCCGGTGCGATGCCGATGGAACCGGCCACGGCGGCGGCCAGGTCGCTGAGGATGTCACCGAAGAGATTGGAGCCCACCACCACGTCGAAGCGGGACGGATCCAGCACGAACTTGGCGGCCAGCGCGTCGATGTGCTCCTGCTCCCAGGCCACGCCGGGGTGTGCCGCGGCACGTTCGGCGACCAGCTCGTCCCAGAACGGCATCGTGTGCACGATGCCGTTGGACTTGGTGGCCGAGGTGACCCGTCCGCCGCGGGCGGCGGCCAGCCCGAAGGCGTAGTCCAGGACCCGCACGACACCGGCGCGCGTGAACACCGACTCCTGCACGGCCATTTCCTCGGGGAGGCCGTGGTTGATCCGGCCTCCCGCCTCGCTGTACTCGCCTTCCACGTTCTCGCGCACCACGACGAGGTCGACCTCACCGGACACGGCTCCGCGTACGGGGCTCTCGATGCCGTCGAAGACGCGGACCGGCCGCAGGTTCACATACTGCCGGAAGCCGCGCCGGATCGGGATCAGCAGTCCCCACAGCGATACGTGGTCGGGCACACCGGGGTGGCCGACGGCGCCGAGCAGGATGGCATCCTTGTCGCGTAGTTGGTCAAGGCCGTCCCCGGGCATCATCGCCCCCTCGCGCCGGTACCGTTCACAGGACCAGTCGTCATAGGAGGTGTAGCGGAAGGCGATGCCGTGGCGGCGCCCCACGGCGTCCAGGATGTGCCGGGCCGGGGGCAGCACTTCGGCTCCGATGCCGTCACCGGGGATCAGGGCGATGCGGTGGTTCGTCATACGTCGATTTCAGCAACCGGCCCGCCGTGCCGTCCAAGTCGCGGTGCCGATCTCCTTGATAAGGACCGCTTATCAGGCGGGCCGCCGGTGCAGTGAGGTGCGCAGGAACGCGCTGGCCGCCGGGGAGAGTTCCGCCCTGCGGCTGATCAGGCCGACGCTGAGCGCGCTCCTTGGCACAAGGTCGAGCACCCGGGCGCCGGCCCGCTCGGCGAGGGCTCTCCAGGACTCCGTCACCACCGCCAGCCCCACACCGGCCAGTACCAGCGGGAGAATGGCGACCCGGTGCTCGGTCTCGGCCGCGATCGACAACGCGACGCCGCCCTCACGAAGGCCCTCCACGTACGACCGCATACCGGTGCCCTGTTGCCCGACGATGAGCCGGCATCCGGACAACTCCTCGCGGCTCAATGACCGTCGGCCGGCGAACGGCCCGTCGGGCGGGGTCAGCAGTACGAAACGCTGCTCCTCCACCAGGTGCGCGGTCACGTCCTTGCCGGGCAGCGGCCCCGGTACGGCGAGCAGTCCCAGCTCGGCCACTCCGGTCCTGACCATGCCGACGACCTCCTGCGATGTGAAGGCAGCCTTGATCGCGACGGTCACCCCGGGCCAGCGGTCACTGAAGTCCCGGACCATGGCGGTCAGGGGCTCCACCGCCTGGGACGGCATGACGGCCATGTCCAGCCGGCCTTCCTTGAGCTCGTGCACTGCCGCCACGCTGGCACGCGCCGTCCGAAGACTGCGGACCGCCGCTCTGGCCGGCTCGATGAGCGCCCGGCCCGCCTCGGTGAGGACGGCACGGCGGCCTATGCGGTGGAACAGTGCGCCACCCAGGTCGCGTTCCAGGGACCGGACGGCCTGGGAGAGGGCGGGCTGTGACACGTAGAGGGCCGAGGCGGCCCGGTGGAAGCCGCCCTCGTCGACGATGGCCAGGAAGTACTCGAGCTGCCGGATGTCCATGGCGCGATCCTCTCCCGCTGGGATCCCAGGCCGAGAGGAGGTCCCGGGGCCGGCGCTGAGGAGCTGTCCGGCCTTGTGATCCGCCCCGTGCCGGGCCGTCAGATCGTGACGGTCTTGTACTCGACATAGCCGTTCAGCCCGGAGCTACGCGCCTCGCAGGAGATCCCACGCGCACACCGGCCCCGAGGACCTCGGTCGGTGCGCGAGACGACTGTGGCACAGCGTGCGTCACCGGTCAAACAGGTGATGGATGTCAAGTCGTCGCACACCAGGGGTGCTTGACCTTCGGAGTCGTTGAGAAAAGATGTGCTTCCCCCTTGCGCTCCCTCGCGGCAGGACGGCACTCTATCGAGGTAGAAAGAACGATCGTTCTTCCTTGGAAGACCTCCAGAACGGAGCTCCACGATGATCGACCGCCGCACTCTGATCCGTAACGGAAGCGCCGCCACCGTCGGCGCCCTCGCCACGTCCGCCCTCGCCTCGACGACCGCGGCCGCGGCGGCCACTGGCCACGAGACCCACGCTCACCCTCATCAACCCGCCCACCACGCCGACGCCATAGGAGCCGCGGATCCCACGGGCCCGACCTCCGGAGTCACCCGGACCGTGCTCCAACGCCACCCCTCACCCGCCAAGGGCTGGGAAACCGTCCAGACCCTGGTGGAGATCCCCAGAGGCAAGGAGTCCGGCCGGCACAGCCACCCCGGGGTGGAGGTCGGCTACATCGTCCGCGGCGACGTGCTGATGGTGTTCGACGACGGCCACGTCCTGCGGCTGCGCACCGGAGACCCCTTCTTCATCCCGTCCGAGGCCATCCACAACGCCCGCAACGTCGGCACGGTGACCACGATGATGCTGTCCACCTACGTCGTCGACGAGACGAAACCTCTGGTCACCACGTACGAGTGCGTGCCCGCGAAGTCCCGCCCCTGACCGCACGGGGCGGCCCGTCCCTCCCTACGCTGTGCCCATGACGGGAGCCACCGAGAGAACCCACCCCAGGAAACGCCTGCTGGACACCGCGGGGCGGCTGTTCTACACGCAGGGCATCCATGCCGTGGGCGTGGAGCAGCTGGTCACGGAGGCGGGGGTCACCAGGGCGACCTTCTACCGCCACTTCTCCAGCAAGGACGGGCTGGTCGTCGCCTACCTGGAGGCCCGCGGAGCGAGGGCGAAGGACGCCGTGGCCGCCGTTCTCGACGGTCATCAGGGCCGGGACGCCCTACTCGCCATCATGGACATGATCGGCGACGACCTCTGCCGGCCGGGGTTCCGCGGCTGCGGCTTCCTCAACGCCGCCGCGGAATACCCCGACCCCGCGCATGAGGTACGCGTCCGCATCGTCGAACACCGCCGCTGGTTCCACGGCGTGCTGCGCGCCGTGGTCGGCGACGCCGGCCACCCCGATTCGGAGCGCGTGGCCCGCGCCTTGGTCGTCCTGCGGGACGGAGCCATGGTCGGCGGCTATCTCGACGACCCCCGCGCCATCAAGGCGACACTGCGCGAGGCCGCGGCGAGCCTTCTGGCGTCGTGACGGAAGCCCATGTGCCTGACCGGCCCGGGTACTGTTCACCGCGAGGCGACATCTTGATCGAGGAGGGCCGATGGCCGTCGAGGGAATGCCGGTGGCACGGCTGCGGGTCCACAACAAAGGCGAAGAACTGCTGGAGCTGTTCCTGGAGCCGTATGGAAGTGATCATTGGCTGTCGCCCGGCGAGACCTTCGTGGTCTGGACGTTCGGGTCCGCGGACGGCCCTCCGTGGTCCGGGACGACGCACGGCAACGAGCCTTTCGAGGTGGAGTATCGGCCCGGCTCGGTGACGGTGCACTTCATGGGACACCATGGCTACGTCGCGGACGTCGACGGCAACGAGATCGAGTGCGGCCACCAACGGCCGACCACCGCCGCGAGCACCTGACCGGCAAGTGCGGCCTCCGGGGCGACCCGTCGGACGCGTCTTGGATTCAGCAGAGCAGGGCCGGGTTGGGCAGCAGTGCCCATTGTTCGCTTCTCGGAGCCAGCTGCTTCAAGGTCAGTGCCTTGGCCGGCAGCCGCTCCGTCATGAGGGCCCGCAGGTCGGGGGTCGGGGGGAGGTCCCGGGTGGCGGCCTGGAGGATCGCGCCCAGGGCCGGGGCGCTTCCGGCCAGGGGGCCCAGCGCGCCTGTGACCAGGCAGCTGAAGACCTTGCGGCGGAGGGCGGTGGGGTCGTCGTTCAGCAGCCGGCCGGTCAGCGAAGGCGGCGGGAGCCCGTGGCGGGCCAGCCGGGCCGGGCTGATGCGGATGTCGGCGAGGTCGCGGTAGACCAGTCGCCGGGCCCGGCCCTCCTGGTCGAGAACGGCGAGGAGGTTCTGCCCGTGCGCCTCCAAGGCCACCCCGAGTTCCAGCAGGCCCAGGCAGACGCCGAGGGCGAGACGCGCGAACTCGATGATCTGGCTTTGCCGTTCGCCGGGGGTGAGCTGTGCGAAGTGTGCGGGAAGTTCCGCCACGGGCACCACCTGCTCGCCGGTCCCGGCGTACCGGTACGGGGACTCCCGCAGGACCGCCGCCAGATCCGGCGTGCCCGCTCCGGCCGACGACAGGGTCCGGGCGATGTGCAGTCGGCCACCCAGGCGTTCCGCGACGCGTGCGGCGACCTCGGAGGTGGTCATGGCGTTCTCCACCGAATACGCGGAGATGTCCCGTACCGCGGAGGTGAGTTGGGTGCTCAACGCCGTCTTGACGTGCACGTTCCGTCCGAGGTCGAGCGTCCGCAGGGACAGCAGCGGATGGGCCCTCGGCCCGGGAAGCAGAGTCCGGCCGCCCAGGGTGTGCTCGGCCTGCCATGGGTGCACCGGGATCAGCGTGAGCGAGCCGTCGCGTAGTTCCGTCGGCCATCGGCCGCGCACCGTGGCACCGGAAACCGGCGCGAGCCGCAGGCTCACGACCGGCCGGTGCTCCGGCGCGTACGCCAGCTGCTCGGCGGCCGAGAAGCCGGGGCGGGACCGGCAGGTGGGGTGGTAGGGATGCCCGTCGGACGACCGCTGTTCCCACTCCCACGGCGCCGCGGGTGGCCCATAGGAATCAGGGGCGGTGCGGGACAGCGCCAACGAGGCGGTGCTGTGGTCGAGTTCAGCGGAGAAACGCTCACCGCCAGGCGCAGCCAGCGCCTTCAGTAGCCGGGTCGGATGCTCGTACGGGTGGCTGTCCAGCTCAAGGAGGGGGACCGTCACCCCCGTTGCCCAGGGGTCCGAGGGCGGGCCGTGCAGATGCCGCCCGTCCGCCAGCAGCAGCGTGATGCCGTCACGCTCGATGGCGCGGCCGGCGATCCAGGGCAGCGGCTCGTGGACCAACCCCCGCCACAACCGGGCCAGCACGGCGGCTCGCGCCCCGGGCAGCGCGGCCAGATAAGCATCGGTCAACTCCGGCCGAATGCAAGCCAGTTGACATTCCAGATCCCGTTCCGCGACGGTACCGCACACGCGCATGTCCTACCGCACGCGGACACGTTCCACACATACTGAGGGCGATGCGTGACTTATCCCGAGCAGCCGACGCCCTGTCCATCGCGCCCCTGCTCAACTGCCTGCTCCGAGAGGCCGCCGAACCGGCCGGGGAGCCGTCCACCGGCCAGACGGTGCACCGCCTGCGCGCCAGCGGCCGACTGCTCCGCGTGCGCACCGGCCACCGCCCCTCCTCGCCCGAACTGTGGACCGGCGTGGCCTGGCACCGCCTGCGCCACGCGGAGCTCGTCGACCTCACCGCCCAGGAGATGCGCGCCGCCACCGGGTTCTCCAACCCCGCCCTGGTAGCCGAGATGACCGCCAGCCGCGCGGCCGTGGAGGCCATCCTCGCCGCCCGGGCCCGCGCCGTGCCACCTGACGACCTGTGGCTGCGCTCGGAGCAGGCCCTGGTGATGGGCCACCCCTTCCATCCGGCCCCCAAGGCCCGCAGCGGCGGCGGTCCGCCCGCCGCCTGGCTGCGTTACGCCCCCGAGGCGTACGCCCGCTTTCCGCTCGTGCTGCTGGGCGTGCGCGAGGACGCGGTGATCGACGCCGGCGACACCCGCGCCCTCGACACAATGGGCCAGGCCCCGCCCGGCTACCGCCTGCTGCCCGCCCATCCCTGGCAGCTCGAACTCACCCGCCGCCTGCCGGCCGTGCGCACGGCGTTCGCCGAGGGCCGCCTCGTCCGGCTGGGCACCACACCCTGGCAGGCCGAAGCCACCTCCTCGGTGCGCACGGTCCACGTCCCCCGGAGACCTGACGGCGCGGGGCGGGCCGATGACCTGTTCCTGAAGTTCAGCCTGGAGGTCCAGATCACCAATGACATCCGGCGGATGTGGCGGCACGATCTGCGCCAGGCGCGCCGCATCGATCCGTTGCTCACCGCCGCCTTCGAGGCGATGGAAGGGTCCGCGGCCTGGCTGACCGAACGCGGACACCGTACGGTGCGCGGCCTCGACGAGACCTTCCCGGTCCTGGTCCGCGACGGTCTGGAGGGGCACCTGGTGCCGAACACCACTGTGGTGCTGGCCGCCGCGCTCACCGACGGCTTCGACGGTAACCCCCTCGACCGTCTTACCGACCCGCTGCCCTGGTGGTCGGCCTATCTGGGCCAGGTCGTCCCACCCGTGCTGGAGGCGTACGCCCGGCACGGCGTGGCGGTCGAGTGCCACTTGCAGAACACCCTGATCGCCGTGGACGCGGACGGCACTCCCGTCCAGGCCGTCTTCCGCGACACCGAGGGAGCCAAGATCATCCCCGAGCTGCCTCGGGAGGCGGCCTGGCAGCGCCTCGTGTACTGCCTCGTCGTCAACAACCTCGGCGACATCGCCGGCACCCTCGCGCACCGCTTCCCCGGGGCCGCCGACGCGCTGTGGCCGGCCGCGCGGCGGGAGTTCGAGCGGTACGACAAAGAACGTGGCCTCCCTGCGACCGCCACCCTCCTGGCCGCGCCGACGGTTCCGGGCAAAGCCAACCTCCTCTCCCGCTGGATCGGCGCCAGCGGTAGCGATCCCCGCTATCTGCCTGTCCCCAATCCGCTGGCGCTCGGATAGCCGGCCTGTCGGCCTGTCGGCCGAAAACGTGGTCCAGCCGCAGCGACGCGAAAACGGGACGTTCTTTGGGATGCCGCCGGTGCGCAGGCTCCTCGCCCGATCAAGGCGCCGGTATCCCCCCTGCTGCCTTCCTCGTGTGGACCCGGCGCTGAGTGAGGCGTCCGCAGGGTGAGTCAGGCCAGTGCGTGGACGACGGGTCACTGACCGAGAGGCAGGCTCCAGAAAACGCCGTTTCCGACAACATGCCGATTCATGCCGGGAGATGAGCGAAGTCCCTCTGCTATGGTGCGCCGATGTCATCGATCAGGAAGCTCCAAGTCACCTTCGACTGTGCGGAACCTGAGCGTGTCGCTCGCTTTTGGTGCGCGGTGCTCGGGTATGTCGTACCGCCGGCACCGCAGGGGTTCGCCACTTGGGCCGATTTCGATCGCTCCCTGCCGCCCGAGCAGCAGGGAGCAGCGTTCTCCTGCAGTGATCCCTCAGGCGTGGGGCCGCGACTGTACTTCCAGCGCGTCCCCGAAGAGAAGGTCGTCAAGAATCGGGTGCACCTTGACGTGCGGGTCGGCACCGGGCTCGTGGGTGAGGAGCGCCTCGCCGCGCTCGAAGCCGAGTGCACACGACTGGTCGCGCTCGGCGCGGTACGCGTCCAACTGCTGCTTGCCGATGACGACAATGAGTCGTGCATCGTGATGCAGGACATCGAGGGCAACGAGTTCTGTCTCGACTGAGCGTCCTCCGCGACGGAGGGGCCGTCTCTACCCGGCCCGCAGGCTCCGACACCCTGGCCCGCTCCGCCAATCGAGCACGCGTTCCTCCGCGGTGCGTGCCGAAGGCGCTCACGAGATCGCCATGATCATGCTTCGGTGCGACGGGGGAGCCATCGCTTCTTGGAGAAAGTCCGCGATGCGGCCCTGATCCGTCGCCGCCGAAGTGCTGGTCACCGCGGCGGCAGGCTCTTCAGTTCTTCGGTGATCAACAGGTCGGGGTCGAACGCCATTCCGGTGAAGTGGCCGGCGAGTTCGAGCGAAAGCACACCGTGCAGGCGGCTCCAGAAGGACAGGGCGCGATGCAGCGTCGCGGCTGTCGCCGGATGGCCGTCGGCCCACTCGCGGTGGTCCTCGAGGTGGACGTCGAAGGGCGTCGCCGGGCTGTCCACTGACAGCGCGTCGCAGGCTTCGAGCAGCACCGTCATGACCTCGGACGAGATCGCGGTGATGTCGTCGGGCGCGTGGTAGCCGGGGACGGGCGTGCCGTAGACGAGGAAGTACCGCTGCGGGTCGCTGCGGGCCCATTCCCGGATGACGCCGGCCAGCCCGTGCAGGTCGGCACCGGAGTCGAATGCCGTCCGGACGGTGTCGGCGAGGCTTCGGTAGGCGTCGCGGACGAGCGCTGTGATCAACTCGTCGCGGCCGGCGAAATACCGGTACAGCGCGGGACCGCTCAGGCCCATCTGCTTGGCGATCGCGTTGAGCGACAGCGCGGGCACCCCCGCCGTGGCGATCTGCTCCCACGCGTGCTGTTTGATCTCTTCGCGTACCTGAGCCCGGTAGCGCTCCCGTGGGCTCTGCCCACCCGGGTCCGTCATCAGCTGCCTCCCCTTCCCGGCCGGTGTGACATCACCGAAGCTTAGCTAGAGGGTCTCACTTTGCCTGTTGACGCTCCCACAGGAGAGTTATAGCTTCTAACTTACGAGAAATCTGATAACGCTTTCGTGGTGGCCGAAGAACGAGGAGAGTCATGACCGACACTCGCCCGTCCGTCTCGCCGAACGCGCAGACTCGCACCGGCTCCCCGTGGCCCTCCCGACCCCGGACCAGGCCGCGTGCCGCCCTGCTCGCACTCTCACTGACCGCTTCCGGGCTCCTCGGCGCCACCGTCGCCGCACCGGCTCATGCCACCACCGTCAGCCGGAACGAGGCGGCCGGCCACACCACGCCTGCTGGCGCGGTGACTTGTCAGGGCAAGGGCATCGATCCCACCGCCAAGATCCACTACCGGACCGAAACCTTCGTCAAGGCGCCGCTGAGCACCATCTGGAAGCTGCACACCGACGTCGAAGGCTGGCCCTCCTGGCAGGCGTCCGTCACCTCCATGAAACGGCTGGACCCGGGACCGCTGCGAAAGGGCTCACGGTTCCGGTGGACGACCCCGGCGCCTGCCACGCCCACGACTCCCGCCACCACCCTCTTCATCACCTCCTCCGTCCAGCAGCTCCAACACAACAGGTGCGTCCGCTGGAGCGGACCCGCTGTCGGCGACGGGCTGCGCATCGACCAGGGCATCCACGTCTGGAACTTCATCAAGGTCAAGGGCGGCGTCATCGTCCGTACCGAGGAGAGCTGGACCGGCCGGCAGATCGAGGCTGACCCGGCCACGTCCCTCACCTACCTCGCACCAGGTCTCGATGTCTGGCTCGTCGACCTCAAGACCGCCGCCGAAGCCCGGCACCGCTGAGGCAGTGGCTGGCCCGGTCATCGGCTCAGACGTCCATCGCCGGGCCACCCGGCCGACGTACAGCCTTTGCCGGGCGCTCTTTCAGGCGGCGCGGCTCAGGGGAGGGTCCGCGAGAAGGCCGTCCGTCCACAGCGTGCGGCAAGAGGAAAAGGCGCGGGCGGCGAAAAGAAAAAGCAAGGAGGTCTTCCTCCCTGCCCTTCTCAACCTATAGCGCACCAGGGGGCTTGCCACAAGGCCCGGGTCGTGCCTGAGGATGGTCGGCCTGAGCCGGAACCTGCGGAAATGGGGGAATTGAGAAATGCGTATGGTGTTGGCGACGTGGGGGTCGCGCGGAGACGTCGAACCGCTGGCCGCACTCGCGGTGCGGTTGCGGGAACTCGGCGCGGAGGCGCGGGTGTGCGCCCCGCCGGACGAGGAGTTCGCGGCGCTGCTGGCCGGTGTCGGAGTCGAGCTGGTGCCGCTCGGCCCGTCGGTGCGCTCGGTGGTGACCGGCGAGAGGCCTCCGACGGCGAAGGACGCCTTCCGGCTCGCACCGGAGTTGGTCGCCGCGCGGTTCGACACGCTCACCGCGGTCGCCGAGGGATGCGACGCGCTGCTGGCGACCGGCCTGATGCCGGCCGGCGCACGGGACGTGGCCGAGAAACGGGGCATCCCGTACGTGTACGCGTGCTTCCATCCGTTCGGGCAGCCCTCGCGGCGCTTCCGCCCGGGTCCGCGACCGGGCACGCCGTCCCCGCAGGAGGAGACCGACCTCAAGGTGCTGTGGGAGCAGGACGCCCAGCGCGTGAACGCGTTGTACGGCGAGGCGCTCAACCGTCACCGGGCGGCGATCGGCCTGCCGCCGGTGGACAACGTCCGCGACCACGCCCTGAGTGACCGGCCATGGCTGGCAGCAGACGCGACGCTGTGCCCGTCGCGGGGTCTGACAGAGCTCGACCTCCTGCAGACCGGGGCGTGGATCCTGCCGGACGAACGCCCGCTCCCGGCCGAGTTGGAGGCGTTCCTGAACGCCGGCGAACCCCCGGTGTACGTGGGCTTCGGCAGTATGGCCGCCCATGCCCCGAAGGACATCGCCCGGGTGGCCATCGAGGCGATCCGAGCGCAGGGCCGCCGTGTCCTTCTCGCCCGCGGCTGGGCCGACCTGGCCCTGATCGACGACCGGGACGACTGCCTCGTCGTCGGCGAGGTCAACCAGCAGACACTGTTCGCCCGCGTGGCCGCCGTCGTGCACCACGGCGGCGCGGGCACCACGACGACGGCCGCCCGGGCCGGCGCGCCTCAGGTGGTGGTGCCTCAGATCGTGGACCAGCCGTACTGGGCGTCCCGGGTGGCCGAGCTGGGCATCGGCGCGGCACACGACGGTCCGACTCCGGCGTTCGACTCCCTCTCGGCCGCGCTCACCACCGCCCTGACCCCCGAGACCCGCGCACGAGCGAAGGCCCTGGCCGGCACGATCCGTACCGACGGTGCGACGGTGGCCGCGAAACTGCTGCTCGACGCGGCCGGCCGGGCAGGCCGCGCGGGGCGGAATGAACCATCCGTAGATCAGGGGTGAGGGAGCGCCCCATCAGGTGCCGTGCACCGGGTCGAGCGGGGAGGCCCGGCCTCCGCGTGCCACGAAGAGGTCGGCTCGTGGCCACCTTGGCCCAGGAGGGTCAGATCCGGGTGAACAGCGGCCGCGGGCCCCTCGGTCGAGCTTGTTCTTCAAGCTCTCGATGTGGGGTCCTGGGCGCCGGGAGACACCTCAGTACGGCGTCCCCGCCGCGAAGTCCGTCTTGAACGTCGACTCGATGCCGTTGAGCACATCGGGGCTGTTGACGATCAGGCCGAGCTCGCGGTTGTTGTTGAGCGAGTTGTCGGAGAAGTTCTCCGACCCCGCGAAGACCTTGGCCGTCGGGGTGCCGTAGTCGGCGACGATCGCCTTGGCGTGGATGTAGAGGCCTTCGGTGGAGGAGAAGGTGACGACCTTGCCGCCGGCCTCCTTGACCTGGTCGAAGTAGCTGCCGTAGCTGTCGGGGTTCATACCGACCAGCCGGACCTGGACGCCGCGCTCCTCCGCCGCGACCACCGCGTCCACCAGGGTGCTGTCGCCGAATTCGAGCTGCTGCAGGTCCAGGGAGTGCTGGGCACCGTTGATCAGTGCCAGCAGGTGCTCCTCCGAGTCGGTGGGGGACCAGACCAGGTCGTCGCCGTCGGCGGGGGTGACCTCGGTCTTCGCGTAGTCCGCGGCGAAGACCTTCTCGATGGCGGCGACGTCGGCCGCGTCGGTGTCGAAGACGCCGTAGTCGCGGCTGCTCGCGTAGTACGTCGAGTCCAGGTTCCCCGTCAGGACCAGCGACTTGGCGGCGTCCACGGTGATGGTCTTCTGGTGGGTGAAGACGTAGTCGGACGAGGAGTAGACCACGCTCACACCAGCGGACTTGAGGGCGCGATAAGCCGCGCCGTTCACCGCGGTGCGCTTGGCGTCGAGGATGACGCGGACCTTCACGCCAGCTTTCTTGCGGCTCACCAGCGTGTTGACGACCTTGGTGTCGCGCAGCTCGTACATCGTCACGTCCACCGACTTGGCGGCCGATCCGATGAAGTCGTAGACGGCGGTGCGGCCCTGGTCGGGGAAGACCAGCAGGGAGTACGTGGCGGGTGCGGCCTGGGCGGCTCCGGGGGCCGCCAGGACGGATATCGAGGACAGCAGCAGGGCGCCCGCAGAGAGGGCGGCCTGACGGGCGGCGTGGGGTATGGGCATGCCGGACTCCGGTCGTGTGCGTGGGCAGTGGGGGGCTTGCGGGGCGCCCGGGGGCGCGCAGGCCCATGATGCGACCGGCTGGGTTTACGCGGGTAGATGCTGGAGGTTAACTTTTGGCATTGACACGACAATCATTGCCCCTTGAGCCTCCCAACTCCCCGGCGACGCACTGGGCTTCCTGGCCACGCTCCTGTTCGCCAGGTGCCGGCAGCCGCACCGTGGTCACCCTGGGGGCGGCGCACTCACCGGTCTCCGGCCTGCGGGCGGTGCGCACACCCACCGCCCGGGGCCGCCCGGGCGCCCCCGCATCGGCGGTAGGTGGTCCGAAGAGCGGTGGCCGGCCGGAGGCGGACGCCCACCGGCCACCGGTGGGAGGGGTGGGCACCGTCTCGGCGAGCACCGGATCAGTCAATCCCTTCCGCCTGCGGCACCGGGCTTGCGAGCGGTCACCACGGCGTAGCCGAGCTCCGAGATATCCGAGAAGCGGGCGAGGTCCTCCACCATGAAATGCAACTCGCTCTCGTTCACGAGTTCCTCCAGTGTCTCCCGGAACCGGGCGAAATTACGGCCGGTCACACGGAACGACGGTCGGAGGAACTCGCTGATGTCGAGGAACTCGACCACCTCGAGGCCGGCCGCGCGCACGCACGCCTCGTACTCGCCGCGGAGGAGCATGGGCCCCTGGTGGAAGTTCTTGATCGTGGCGTCGATGAGGGCCCGGTGGTCATCGCCCTCCAGAGGGCGCAGGAGCACGAGGTCGGTCACCGTCAGCAGCCCGCCCGGACGCAGCACCCGCGCCAGTTGCGCGAAGACGTCGGTACGGTTCTGGGCGTGGCAGACGGCCTCGATGGCGTATGCCGCGTCGAAGGACGCTTCAGGGAAGGGCAGCGCGAGCATGTCGTGGACCTGGAAATCCGTGGAACCGGCGAGTCCCGTCGCGGCGGCCAGATCCGTCGCCTGCCGGACCTGGTGAGGACTGAGCGTGATACCGGTGACGCTCACACCGTGCCGCCGTGCCATGTGCGTCGTCGCCTTGCCGTTGCCACAGCCCACGTCCAGGACCCGGTCCCCGGGAGTGAGCCGGAGCCGGTCGGACACGAAGTCGGTCAGCCGGATGCCGGCTTCCTCGTCGGTGCTGGGATCGTCGGGCCCCTCCCAGTAACCGCCGTGCAGGAAGCCGCCCATGGCGTCGGCCGTCACGTCGTTGATCCGGTCGTAGAGGTCGCCGACGGCGCTCTCGCCGTCGGACTCCTGCGTTTCAGGAGTCCGGGGGCGCACCGCCACGACGAGCAGGTGGCCGAACTCCGTGACGTCGATCAGGTCGCCGGGGTTGAACTGGTCGACCAGCTCGTCGCCGTGGTCGGCAGCCAGGTCAGGGGCGGACTCGGTGATGCGGGCGGACAGCTCGATGAAGGTGCGGCGCAGGGTGGGCTCGCTGATGTCCGTCAGCTCCTCGAACCACAGACCGGACCGGCGCAGCAGCGGCGGGTAGTCCTCCGCCTGGACCATCGTCATCATGAACTCGCGAAGGTACCGTTCGACGGCCGGCCGCCCCGAGTCGGGAATCGGCGCGCGCTCGAAGAAGTCGGTCAGGACCAGCCGTCCGCCGGGCCGCAGCACCCGGCGACATGGCTCAGCACCTGTGCCCGGTCCGGCATGTGGATGATGGACTCCAGCGCGATGACGGCGTCGAAGGAGCCGTCGGCGTAGGGAGGATTCATCGCGTCGGCGCGCTCGAAGCGGACCCGGTCCCGCAGGTTCAGCGAGGCGGCCAGCTCGTTGGCCAGCTGTACTTGCTTGTGGCTCACCGAGATGCCGGTCACGTCGGCACCGGTGCGTTGGGCTATGCGGCAGCCGGGAGCGCCGGTGCCGCAGCCGAGGTCGAGGACGCGGGAGCCGGGGCCGATCCTCAGCCGGACCGTCATCAGATCGGTCAGCCGGTCGGCCGCCTCGTTCAGGGGCGCGGTGCTGTCCGGGCTGTCCCAGTAGCCGAAGTGCAGGTTCTCTCCCAACGTGGCGCTGCCGAGGTCGGTGTAGCGGTCGTAGAGCCGGCCCACCTCGTCGGATACGGGGAGGGAGGGATGAGCGGGCTGTTGTGTCATCGAGCGCCTTTCTCGTAGGCATCCGCCGGCGCCGGTTGCAGGGCGTGGCGGGCAGGAGACGGTGCGGATCGGACGAGCCCGGATCTCAGGCGGGCCCCGGGCCCTGGTGGACGGCGTCCCGTCCCTTGAGCACCGGAAGCAGACGGGCCGGCACGAATCAGACCCACAACTGGTTGTTGATACCAACTGCGGTACGCGCGGGGCCTGGTGGGGGAGGGCAGAGACGGAATGTGCCGTACGGCACGCTTGGGGGTTCCAGATCTAGCAAGGCTGTCCGAAGCGCGTCAACACTGCGCCAGCGGGTACGTGCTGTGGCCACGTACAGCACCGACGAGTTTCTGCCTCCGTTATATGCGGGCACATCGCCCGAGAATCCGAAGGCCCAGGACTCCGAAGTCGTCCTGGGCCTTCGGGCCTGCCTTCCTGGGAATGGCTAGAAGCGTAGGCATGTGGCTGCCGCAAATCCCTTACGCTGATGGAGTCTTGGGGAAAGGGATGTTCGGGTTGCGTCGTATGGCACCTGCGTACCGGTTTTCCCTCGCCGCACGGTGGCTTTCCGGACGTCCCGGAGTTCCTGCGGTGGCCGGTGAACCGTGCCGGCCGCGGTTCTCGCCGAGTGCCCGACGGTTCGCGGCGCGATCCCGGAAGGCCCGAAGGCCGTGCCCCTGGTCGAGGAGCGCTTGGTCAAGACGGGCGTCGACGGACGCTGTGAGACCGTCGCCGGAGACTTCTTCGAGGAGATTCCGGCCGGGGCAGGCGCGCTTGACCCATGGCAGAAAACACGGCGAAGGACGGAAATATGATTCATTTTTCCCGGCCCGTGCTGGGTGACCCGGAACTGAACGCTGTCGCGGAGGTCTTCAACAGCGGGACGGTCGGCTACCGAGAACAGTCCCGTCGCTTCGAGGAACAGTTCGCCCGCCATCTAGGGGTCTCGCGTGAGCACGTCATCTTTCTGAATTCGGCCACCTCCGGTACGTTTCTCGCCCTCGAGTTGCTGGGGCTGACCGAGGGCGACGAAATCGTGATGCCGTCCTTGAGCTTTGTCTCCGGGCCCAACGCCACCCTGTCGCGCGGCGCCCGACCGGTCTTCTGCGAGGTCGATCCGCACTCCCTCAACCCCACTGTGCGCGACGTCGAGCGGGTCGTCACCTCCCGGACCAAAGCGGTTCTGGTCCTTCATTACGGTGGGTACCCGGGCGACATCGAGGATCTCGGGGATTTCTGCGAGACACGGGGCATCGCACTCGTCGAGGACGCGGCGTGCTCAGTGGCGTCCACGGTGGGAGGGCGGGCCGTCGGCACCTTCGGCGACATGGGCGTCTGGAGCTTCGACGCCATGAAAATCATGGTGACCGGTGACGGCGGCATGCTTTACGTGCACGACCTTGATCTCGCCCGCCGGGCACGCCGTCTCGTGTACCACGGTCTGGCGCAACCCGGCGACGGCTTCAGCGCGCCGGCATGGCAGAACTGGACATTCGAACAGTGGGAGATCGGTTACCGACTCGTCGGCAATGACCTGACTGCCGCGATCGGATCGGTCCAGTTGGACCGTCTGCCCGGCTTCATCTCCCGTAGGGCGGAGCTCGTACGCCTCTATGACGGCGAACTGTCCGGGGCCGACGGCGTGCGGCTGCCGCCTCCGCTTCCGGACGGGCACCGCTCCTCGTACTACCTCTATTGGATCCAAGTGGACCGCGCCATCAGGGATGAGGTGGCCCGCGCCCTGTACAGCGCCGGCATCCAGACAGGCTTCCGCTACGGCCCCCTGCACACGGTCCCGGCCTACGGGCCTGTGCCCCGCCTGCCCGTCTCCGAGCGGGCCGCGAAGGAAACGCTGTGCTTGCCACTGCACCCCGGGCTCACGGATGACGACGTGCACACTGTCGCGGGCCGGCTGCGGGAGGCAGTCCTGTCGCTCCTGCCGTCCCTATGAGTGGGGAACCGGCGCCAGGCCCAGCCGGCCCTTCGGGGCCTGCGGCGGGCCGGCCCAGTGCGGGCCTCCTTGACCGGTGTGTCCTGCGCGGCGTCCTCGGTCGCCGCGTGTACCGCACGTGCGCCGAGATCTCCTCCAGCGTCCACTGGACCTGGGCACATCGTTGACCGGAGCATGAGCTCCGAATTTCTGGCTCTCGCAAATGAGCCTGGGGCGTCCGCCTCGCGGTGTCCCGGTCCACGGCGTGGTGCGAGGGCGGGATTGAAGGACCTCGAAGAGAGCCCAGCGGGCGGGCAACCCGCGAAGCCCTCCCTGCCCGCCGGGCGCCGAGAGTTTCATGGTCACCCGCGAGGCGCCGGCCCATCGACGCGGGTCGGATCGACTGGCCTTGCGTCGCCCGTGACCAGCGAAACCCACCCGCATCGCTCCGATAACATGTTCGGTCTCGTGGCGATCACCCGGACCGCCCGCCGCTTCATCGGAAAACCGTGCTGTCCAGCACAAAGAGTGACGCATTAGCTGACATCCGACAAATTGGCCGAGCAATTGATATCTGTAGCTTCACGATTGTTTTCGCAAATAAATTCCAGAATCGCGTTCGCCGCGTGGCGTAAACCGCGGACGATGCTGTGGGTCATGGCGGGTGTGGTGGCCCTCGGCTTCTTCGTCATGCTGGAGATCGCCGCGCGTCACTACGGCATGCCGGGGCCCATCACCAACCAGGCGAAAGAGGTGATATTCGCCCCCAAATCGGGGCCGCTGTTGTACGGCAGCATGGCGCTGATGATGGTGGTGCTCACCTGGCGGCAGCGGTTCATCGCGGCTGGTATCGCGGTCGGTATCGACATCGCCTTCTGGCTCGTGCGGTGGGCGGTCGACGCCAAGATGATGTTCGGCAACGGCGCGTTGTGGGTGCTTCTGGGCTATGCGGTCATCGCCGTCACGCGCCGCACCGGCCGGGAACGAATCCTGCTGCTGAAGGGCGTCGGCCTGGGTCTGCTTCTGGTCGCCGGCCGCAAGACCGGTGACACCTGGCTGCTCATCACGTCGAAGACCCGTCCGACGGTGCTCGACCAGTACGTGGCGACCGCCGATCACGCACTGGGAAATCCGTCGTGGGTGGTGGGCCGGATCGTCAAGGCCACCGGTCCGGTCGGCGACCACATTCTCGACTATGTCTACATCCAGCTCGCGGTGGCCGCGGTCATCGTCGCCCTGTACCAGCTGCGCAAGGTGGCGAGCGAGCGCCGCTTCCCGCGCCATCATCTGGTGCGCACCTTTCTGGTGATCGGCCTCCTCGGCCCGGGTATCTACATGATTTTCCCGGTGGTCGGACCGATCTTCGCCTACGGCGCCGACGGCAGCCACTGGGCGGTGGCCGACCTGTGGCCGAACACGCCGCCGCAGCTCAACGCGCCGCACCATATGCCATTCGACGAGATCACCCCGCGCAACTGCATGCCCAGCCTGCACACGGCGTGGGCCACTGCGATCTTCATCCATTCCCGCAAGGGCCCACGAATTCTGCGATACGCAGGCGCCTTCTGGCTGATCGCCACGCTCGGCGCGACGCTGGGATTCGGCTACCACTACGGCACGGACATCATCGCCGGCGTGGTGTTCACGCTCATGATCGAGGCAGCTCTGCGCTCGCTCGAACGTGGCTGGGACCGCTCGGGAACCCAGTTGGTCGCTTATGGCGCAGCGGTCTTCACCGCGCTCTTGGTGTCGTACCGCTATCTGCCGATGGAGATGGCCGAGTACCCGTGGGTGTTCGGACCGCTTCTCATTCTGGCGATGGCCTCCGTGATCTACGGCTACGTACGGACCACCAAACTCTGGGAATCGGAGAAGCCGAAGGTCCCACCGGCGCGGCAACCGGAACCACAGCTCGAACTGGTTTGATGCGTGTTGCGTCAGGTTGCGATCCGAGCGCTTCTTGAGTGAGGCCAGGGCATTGAACGCGTGCGAGTGCAGGCCTTCGCAATGCTCTTGAAGAGGCTGTGGGAGCGGGGCGGCAACGGCGACGGGGCCGCCCCTCCCGTCAGCCACTGGTCGCACTCTGAGGATCAGCGAACCCACGCCGACCTGTACAGCAGCAGCGGTCTTGAGATCAACGGCACCTGAAGAGCACGACGAAGGATTCCGTGAACAAGAGCGATCTGATAGCCATGGCACCTTCGATCGCGGCCGCTATGGCCGCAGCCGATGCGAACCCCGAGGTTCAGCTGACCCAGACCCTTTACCGGGCCGCACTCGTCTCCAGCTGGGGCATCCCGGCCGGAGTGAGGGTCCTGGAGGTCGGTTGCGGGCAGGGCGACATGACGGCCGTTCTCGCTGAGGCCGTCGGCCCGCAGGGCCGGGTTGTCGCCGTCGACATCGCGGACTCTTCGTACGGCACCCCGGTCACCTTGGGGCAGTCGGCGGAGCACCTGAAGGTGACGCCGCTGGGATCCCGCATCGACTTCCGCTTCGGTTTGGACATCCTCGACGAGGCAGTCACCTTTCCCGACAACGGGTTCGACTACGCCGTCCTGGCACACTGCTCCTGGTACTTCGCCTCCTTGGAACAACTGCGGGAAGCCCTCACCCGGGTCCGTCGCTGGGTGCGGAACCTGTGTTTCGCTGAGTGGGACCTCGCCCCGCGCTCGGCTGATCAGCTTCCCCATCTGCTGGCTGTCCTGATCCAGGGCCAGATTGAGGCGAGCGGTTCGCGGGGCGAAGACCCTGGACGTGGACCTGCTGATGGTGGTCGCCGCGATCGGTGCGGCGGCGATCGGGCAGGTGCTGGACGGTGCGCTGCTGATCGTCATCTTCGCCACCTCCGGTGCTCTGGAGGCGATCGCCACCGCCCGCACAGCCGACTCCGTACGCGGCCTGCTCGACCTCGCGCCCGCCACGGCGACCCGCATCGCGGATGACGGCGGCGAGGAGGCCGTGCCGAGCGCGGAGTTGAAGGCCGGCGACACGATTCTGGTCCGGCCCGGCGAGCGCATCGGTGCCGACGGGCGTGTGCTGGACGGGGCGAGCGAGGTCGATCAGGCCACCATCACCGGCGAGCCCCTCCCGGTCGTGAAGGAGTCCGGGGACGAGGTGTTCGCCGGCACTCTCAACGGCACCGGCGCGCTGCGGGTGAAGGTCGAGCGCGACCCTTCGGACTCGGTGATCGCCCGGATCGTGGCCATGGTCGAGGAAGCGTCCGAGACCAAGGCCCCCACTCAGCTGTTCATCGAGAAGGTCGAGCAGCGGTACTCGATCGGTATGGTCGCCGCCACGATCGTGCTGTTCGCCCTGCCGTTGTTCTTCGGCGCCGCCCTGCAGCCGAGCCTGCTGCGGGCGATGACCTTCATGATCGTCGCCTCCCCATGCGCGGTCGTGCTCGCGACGATGCCACCGCTGCTGTCGGCCATCGCCAACGCCGGACGCCACGGCGTGCTGGTCAAGTCCGCCGTCGTGATGGAGCGGCTCGGTCAGGTCGACCAAGTGGCGCTGGACAAGACCGGAACCCTCACCGAGGGCACCCCACGCGTCACCGACATCCGCCCCCTGCCCGCCTCCGGCCTCGACGAGGACGCCCTGCTGACCCTCGCGGCCGCCGCGGAGCACCCCAGTGAGCACCCGCTGGCCCGCGCGATCGTGGACGCCGCCCGCGCCCGGAGCCTGAAGATCCCGCTGGTGTCCGAATTCGCCTCGGCCCCCGGCACGGGTGTGACCGCCACCGTCGACGGCAATGCCGTCGCTGTGGGCAGCCCCGCACGCCTGCTCAACGGGCGGGACGGCCTCCCGGCCGCCGCAGCGGCGGCGGAGCTGGAACAGGCGGGCCGTACCGCGGTACTCGTCCAGCTCGACGGCACCCCCGTCGGCGTGCTCGGGATCGCCGACCGTCTGCGTGAGGAGGCCGCCGCCACCGTCACCGCGCTCGCCGTGTTGACGGGCTCCGCGCCGGTGCTGGTCACCGGCGACAACCCACGCGCCGCCGCACGCCTTGCCGACGAGGTCGGTATCACCGACGTCCGCGCCGGCCTCCTGCCGCAGGACAAGGTCGGCGCCGTGCGGGAGATGGAACAGGCGGGCCGGAAGGTGCTGGTGGTCGGGGACGGCGTCAACGACGCCCCGGCGCTGGCCGCCGCCCACACCGGTATCGCCATGGGCCGCGCCGGTTCCGACCTCGCCCTGGAAACCGCCGACGCCGTCGTCGTCCGCGACGAACTGGCCACCATCCCCGCCGTCGTCAGCCTCTCGCGACGAGCCCGCGAGCTGGTGGTGCAGAACCTGGTCATCGCCGGGACCTTCATCACCGGCCTGGTCGTCTGGGACCTGGCCGGCACCCTCCCGCTGCCGCTCGGCGTCGCCGGCCACGAGGGCTCCACCATCATCGTCGGCCTCAACGGCCTGCGTTTGCTGGCCGATGCCGCCTGGCGCCGCGCCCGCGACGAAAACGGCCGGTGAGCCGCCGCGACAACCGCCAAGCTGCCTCCGCCGTGGCGGAGGCAGCCCGCCGCACGGCTACCGTCTGCCGCGGCTGCCGCTGCGGCATCCTCAGGGTCCCCGGTGTCGACCACACCTGCCGCCTCGCACGCTGCGCTCACTGGCCAGGCTCAAAGGGCGCCTGCCCCTCCCTGCCTGTAGCACGGTTCGAACACGGCCGCGGTGCCGAGTCCACTCACTGGTCACGTGAGTTCACCGTCGTCCGCCGAGGCCGGGGCGACGGAGCGTGTCCTGCGTGTCGGCCGGCAGCCGGGCCGGCACGGTCCTGCTGCCGCTGGCTCCGGTGCTGTACGAGAGCGCCGACCGCTGACGGTCGTGAACGATCCCCGATCCAGGTGGTCACCGACCCATCGGGCACGGCCTGGGAGCACGGTGTCTTCGACGCTGACCGGCACCAGCTGGGGTGCACTCGCCTTCCACCGGGTGCGGCGGTGGCGGGTGTTGAAGCGGACATCTTCCGCTTGGGCACGGCCATGGGAACGGACTTCCGTAAGTGGCGCGTGCGTGTGGTCACGCTGCATGAAAACGGAAACTGTTGCCAAATGCGGCTCGCGCGGCGCTGTTGTGTCGGCAGGAGCACTATGGAAGTCCGGACGGCCTGATCACGAAGTGCCGGTGGGAGTCCGTCGATGGCGCGTGGAGGTTTGCGGATCTACCTCGGGGCCGCCCCCGGGGTGGGGAAGACCTACGCCATGCTCGCCGAGGGGCAGCGTCTGCGCTCCCAGGGCGCCGATGTGGTCGTCGGTCTCGTCGAGCCCCACGGGCGGCGGTTGACGGCGGCCATGGCCGAGGGGCTGGAGACGGTTCCACGCCGTGAGCTGGTCCACCGGGGAGTGGCGTTCACGGAGATGGACCTGGACGCGGTACTGGCCCGACACCCTCAGATCGTCCTGGTGGACGAGCTGGCCCACACCGATGTGCCCGGCTGCCGCAACGCCAAGCGGTGGCAGGACGTGGAGGAACTACTGGGTGCCGGCATCGACGTCGTGACCACGCTCAACGTCCAGCACCTCGAATCCCTCAACGACGTGGTCGAGCAGATCACCGGCATCAAGCAGCACGAGACGCTCCCCGACGAAGTCGCCCGCCGTGCCGACTTGATCGAACTGGTGGACCTCCCGCCGGAGCTCCTGCGCCGCCGCATGACACACGGCGACATCTACCCACCGGACCGTATCGAGGCATCCCTGACGCACTACTTCCGTGTCGGGAACCTCACCGCTCTGCGTGAGCTGGCCCTCCTCTGGCTCGCCGACCGGGTGGAGGAGGGACTCCAGCGCTACCGTGCCGAGCACGGTATTTCCGCTCCCTGGGAGACGCGGGAACGCATTCTGGTCGGTCTCACCGGCGGCCAGGAGGGGGAGACCCTCATCCGCCGTGCTGCCCGGATCACCGCGCGGACGCCCGGCAGTGAACTGCTTGCCCTCCACGTCGTCCCGGGCGACGGCCTCGCAGCGAGCAGCCCGGCGGCTCTGGACGACCAGCGCTCGCTCGTGGAGTCGCTGGGCGGCAGCTATCACCAGACCACGGGGGACGATGTCGTCGAAGCCCTGCTGGAGTTCGCCCGAGCCGAGAACGTCACCCAGATCGTGCTGGGCGCGAGCCGTCGGGGCAGGCTCTCGGCCCTGCTGCGGGTGGGTGTGGGCAGGCGCACGATCCGGGGCTCCGGACCCATCGACGTGCACATCGTCACGCACGAGGAGGCCGCCGGATCGTCCGTCCTGATGCGGCTGCCGCATCCGGTCCGGGGCACGGGCCGACGGCGGTACTGGTTCGCGATGGCCGGTACCGCCGTGCTGCTGCCGGTCTTGACGCTCGTTCTTACGGCGCTGCGCGACCGCCTCGATCTCTCCAGCGACCTGGTGGTCTATCTGCTCGCGGTCGTGGTGGTCGCCCTTGTCGGCGGACTCTGGCCCGCGCTCGTCGCGGCGGTCGCCGCAGGGCTGCTCGCCGACTACTTCTTCACTTCACCCGTGCACTCTCTGGACGTCACACACGGAAACGAGATCCTTGCGCTCGTGGTCTTCGTCGTCGTGGCCGTACTGGTCGGCACGGCAGCGGGTACGGCCGCCGGACGCACATGTCAAGCGCTCCGTGCCACATCGGAGGCCCGGGCACTGAGCCGGCTGGCGGCGGCGATGATGCACGGGCAGGAGCTGCCGGCGCTCGTCGAGCAGATCCGGGAGAACTTCGGCCTGGTGGCGGTCAGCCTGCTCGAACGGGATCCGGAAGCCACCACGACGCCGCGCTGGTTCGTCGTCGCCAGCGCCGGCGACCGGCCGCCCGAGCGGCCGTACGAGGCCGACCTCGAAAGTCCCGTCGACGACGACCTCACGTTGGCCGCTCGCGGTCACGGCTTGAGCGCCGACGACCACCGGATCCTCGCCGCGTGCGCCGCGCAGCTCGGGGTGGCGTACACCCAGGGCAGGCTCGCCCGGCGGGCCGCCGAAACGGACACACACATCGCCGCCGAGCGCACCCGGGCAGCACTGCTCCTCAGAGCGGGCCGTGACCTGCGGGCCTGCCTGGGGGCCGCCGACGAGCCCCTCGGGCGGTTGCGTGACCACACCGGGTACCTGGCTCGGGAGGAGGTCCAGCTCCTGGACGCCGCCCGGTCGTGGGTGCACCGCGCCGAACGGCTCGTCACCGATCTCGATGTCCTGAGCCGCTTGCACGGCGGAGCGCTTGATCTCTGCCTCCGCCCGGTCGAGCTCAGCGAGGTATTGACCACAGCCTTGGACGACTTGGGCCCCGGCGGCCATACGATCGTCCTCGACCTGCCGGAGGACCTGCCGGACATGATCGCCGACGCGGTTCTCCTCACCCGCGCGCTGACCGCTCTCGCGGCCGACGCGCTGAGGCACAGCCCACCCGCCTGCCCGCCCGTTCTCGCGGCCGAGCCCCTGCCCGACAGGCTGGCCGTCCGCGTGACCGACGGCGACGGTGAGCCGGCCGCGGAGGCGGATGCCCGCCGCACCGCCCCCGTTCCCGGGGCGCCCGGCGCACGGGCCGACAGCATCGCCCAACGGCTCTCCAAAGACCTCGTCGAAGCCATGGGCGGCACACTGACGTCGGCCGACATCGCCGGGAGGGCCTTCTCGGTGACGCTCGTTCTCCCGACGGCCGCCCGTCGCCCGGAATCGGCTTTCGAGTCCCGGGAGTGAGCCGCCGCACGCCGCGTGCCGGCTGTTGGTCAATCCCGGTCGACCATTCAGCAGGATGCGTACGTCCAATTGGAGGATATGTGTCGCGCATCCGCGTGGACATGTCCGATTGCATGGCCGGACGCGGCACGATCGGTGCGGTATCCGGTTCCGCAGCATCAGGTCGGTCAAGGAACGGACATGCCTCCTGAGGTGAGGCTTCCATGACGCTGTACGCGGGATCTGCGTGCCATCCGCCGAACCGGGGTGACCGGTGATGGACAAGGGAGCCTGGCCCGTGCGGGTGTGGATCGGAACACCCCATTGCATGCGATGCAGGCCGCAATCAAGTTCCGGTGCCAGTCATCAGGGGCGTCAAGGACTCTTCCCCGGTGGTGTCCTGGGAGCTTCGCCACCGGCACCGGATTCAAGTGATCCTCTCCGGTCGGGGTTGATTCCCCATGCCCCGTTCCCGGCCGGCGAGAACCTTTCTCCGACATTCTCCTCACGAACCAATGGGGTGCATCGCCCATGACGGATCTGGCGTTCGTCGTTCTCATCTTCCTGGCGTTCGGGCTGATCTCTCTGGCAGTCAAGGGGGTTGAGCGACTGTGAGCGCGGAGAACGTCATCGGCCTCGTCGTGGCCGCGTGCCTGATCCTCTACCTGGTGCTCTGTCTGATCTTCCCGGAGAGGTTCTGAATGAACGACACCCTCGCGGGCTGGCTGCAGATCCTCGCGCTGGTCGTCGCTCTCGCCCTGTCCTTCCGGCCGCTGGGTGACCACATGGCCCGCTGCCTGACATCCAGCAGGCACCTGCGCGTCGAGCGGGTCATGTATCGCGTCGGGGGCGTGGGCGCGGATGCCGACCTGACCTGGCCGGCGTATCTGCGGAGCGTGCTGGCGTTCTCGCTGGTGTCGATGGTGTTCCTGTACGCGTTCCAGCGGCTGCAGAACCATCTGCTGCTGTCACTGGGCATGAAGCCGGTCACCCCCGACCTGTCCTTCAACACTGCCGCTTCCTTCGTCACCAACACCAACTGGCAGTCGTACGCAGGCGAGTCGACGATGGGCCACCTGGTGCAGATGGCGGGACTCGCGGTGCAGAACTTCGTCTCGGCGGCCGTCGGCATCGCGGTGGTCGCCGCCCTCGTCCGGGGCTTCACCCGCAAGCGGACGGACCGGATCGGCAATTTCTGGGTGGACCTGACCCGGATCGTGCTGCGCGTTCTCCTGCCGATCTCGTTCGTCTTCGCGATCGTGCTCGTGGCGAACGGCGTGATCCAGAATTTCCACGGTATCCAGTCCGTCACCACGATCGCCGGTGCCCACCAGGACATCACGGGCGGGCCTGTCGCCTCACAGGAGGCCATCAAGGAACTGGGCACCAACGGCGGCGGTTTCTACAACGCCAACTCCGCTCATCCCTTCGAGAACCCCACTGCCTTCACCAACATCGTGGAGATCTATCTGCTGCTGGTGATCTCGTTCTCGCTGCCGCGCACCTTCGGCACCTTGGTCGGCGACCGGCGGCAGGGTTATGTGATCGTCGCCGTCATGGCTGTGCTGTGGACGGTCTCCGCGGCCTTGGTGACCGCCAACGAGCTCCACATCGTGAGCAGTTCCGCGGGCCATGCGGCAGGCGCGATGATGGAAGGCAAAGAGCAGCGGTTCGGTATCTGGGCTTCCGCGCTGTTCGCCGTGTCCACCACACTGACCTCCTGCGGTGCGGTCAATTCCTTCCACGACTCGTACTCGCCGGGCGGCGGCGGACTGTTGATCTTCAACATGATGCTGGGCGAGATCGCCCCCGGAGGTACTGGGTCCGGCCTCTACGGAATTCTCGTCCTCGCGATCGTCGCGGTGTTCGTGGCCGGGCTCATGGTCGGCCGTACGCCTGAATACCTGGGGAAGAAGCTCGGCAGCCGCGAGATCAAGTTCGCCTCCCTCTACATCCTCACCACGCCCGCCATCGTGCTGGTGGGCGCCGGTATCGCGATGGCCCTGCCGGGGGAGCGGGCCGCGATGACCAATACCGGTCCGCACGGCTTCTCCGAGGTTCTCTACGCTTTCACCTCCGCCGCCAACAACAACGGCTCCGCCTTCGCCGGGCTCCAGGCCAACACCGTCTGGTACAACGCGGCCCTGGGACTGGCCATGATCTTCGGCCGGTTCCTGCCCATGGTGTTCGTCCTGGCGCTCGCCGGGTCGCTGGCACGGCAGCGGCCGGTGCCGGTCACGGCGGGCACGCTGCCCACGCACCGCCCGCAGTTCGTGGGCCTGCTGACCGGCGTGATCCTCATCGTCGTCGGCCTCACCTACTTCCCGGCGCTGGCTCTGGGCCCCCTCGCGGAAGGGCTGCACTGATGCCCCTCGCCATGGCCGAACCTCCGGCACGGCCGGAGGGCTCTCCCTCTCCGCGCCCGCCGCGCCGGGTCTCGGGCGGGCTGCTGGACCCCGGACAGCTGCTGGCCTCCTTCCCGGACGCCGTACGCAAACTCGATCCACGCGTCATGGTCCACAACCCCGTGATGTTCGTCGTCGAGGTCGGCGCCGTGCTCACCACGCTCTCGGCAGTGAAGAATCCCGGCGTCTTCGCGTGGGTCATCACGGTCTGGCTGTGGTTGACCACGGTCTTCGCGAACCTCTCCGAAGCGGTGGCCGAAGGCCGGGGCAAGGCCCAGGCCGACACCCTGCGGCGTACGAGGACACACACGGCGGCCCGCCGTGTCATGGAATGGCGGCCGGGTGTCACCTCGCTGCAGGAGGAGGAAGTCCCCGCCGTGGAACTACGGTTGGGCGATCATGTCGTGGTCGAGGCCGGGCAGATCATTCCCGGCGACGGCGATGTCGTCGAAGGCGCCGCGTCTGTCGACGAGTCGGCGATCACCGGTGAGTCCGCGCCGGTGATCCGCGAGTCGGGCGGTGACCGGTCGGCGGTCACCGGCGGCACGAAGGTGTTGTCCGACCGCATCGTCGTCAAGATCACCTCCAGGCCGGGGGAGACCTTCATCGACCGGATGATCGCCCTCGTCGAGGGTGCGGCCCGGCAGAAGACACCGAACGAGATCGCGCTGAACGTCCTGCTGGCCTCGCTGACCATCGTCTTCCTGATCGCGGTCGTCACACTGCAGCCGTTCGCGACCTTCGCCGGCGCCGAGCAGAGCATCGTCGTCCTCGTCGCGCTCGTCGTCGCCCTGATCCCGACGACGATCGGTGCGCTGCTGTCCGCGATCGGTATCGCCGGCATGGACCGGCTCGTCCAGCGCAATGTGCTTGCCCTGTCGGGGCGCGCCGTCGAGGCGGCCGGGGACGTCAATACCCTGCTGCTCGACAAGACCGGAACCATCACCCTCGGCAACCGCCAAGCCGCCGAGTTCCTGCCCACGGGCACGGTGAGCGCCGAGGAACTCGCGGACGCCGCCCAGCTGTCCTCGCTCGCCGACGAGACGCCCGAAGGCCGCTCCATCGTCGTCCTCACGAAACGGCGGCATGCGCTGCGAGCCCGTACCGAAGGGGAGCTGGCGCAGGCCGAGTTCGTGCCGTTCACCGCGCAGACCCGGATGAGTGGTGTGAACGTGGGCGGGCGCCGCATCCGCAAGGGTGCGACAGCCGCTGTCACCAGATGGGTGGAGGATGCCGGCGGCAGGGTGGGCGACGAAGTGCACGACACCGTCGAGCGGATCTCGGAGAGCGGCGGCACCCCGCTCGTAGTGGCCGTGTCCGACGAGGACGGCGCTCGCGTGCTGGGTGTCATCCACCTCAAGGACGTCGTCAAAGAGGGCATGCGCGAGCGGTTCGACGAGCTGCGCCGGATGGGCATCAAGACCGTCATGATCACGGGTGACAACCCGCTGACGGCCAGGGCCATCGCGGAAGAGGCGGGTGTGGACGACTTCCTCGCGGAGGCGACGCCCGAGTACAAGATGGCGCTCATCAAGCGTGAGCAGGCCGGCGGCAAACTCGTCGCGATGACGGGCGACGGCACCAACGACGCGCCCGCGCTGGCCCAGGCGGACGTGGGCGTGGCCATGAACACCGGCACCTCGGCCGCCAAGGAGGCCGGGAACATGGTGGACCTGGACTCCAACCCGACCAAGCTCGTCGAGATCGTCGAGATCGGCAAGCAGCTCCTCATGACCCGCGGTGCCCTGACGACTTTCTCCATCGCGAATGACGTCGCCAAATACTTCGCGATCATCCCCGCGATGTTCGCGAGTGTGTATCCCGGTCTGGACAAGCTCAACATCATGCGGCTGCACAGCCCGACCTCGGCGATCTCCTCCGCGATCATCTTCAACGCACTGATCATCGTCGCGCTGATCCCGCTGGCCCTGCGCGGGGTGCGCTACCGCCCGTCGTCCGCGGCGGCACTGCTCGGCCGGAACATCTGGCTGTACGGGCTCGGCGGGCTCGTCCTGCCCTTCCTCGGCATCAAACTCATCGACCTCCTCGTGCAGTTCGTCCCCGGCCTCCGCTGACGGCATACAGAAGGCGACCATCATGCTCCTCCATCTTCCGCCCGTGTTCCGGCGGTACCTGTCCGCCCTGCGCATGCTTCTGGTGTTCACCGCCGTCACAGGCATCGCCTATCCGCTGGCCGTCACCGGCATCGCGCAGCTCGTGTTCCCACGGCAGGCGAACGGCTCCATGGTCGAGGACGCCGGAAAGCCCGTCGCCTCAAGCCTCTTGGGGCAGAACTTCGCACTCCCGAAGGAGCACCCCGGCGACCCCCGGGAGCCGCTGCGGCCCGACCCCAAGTGGTTCCAGCCCCGCCCCTCGGCTGCCGACGCGGGCAAAGGAGCGGGCCCGTACGACCCGGCCGATTCCAACGCCTCCAACCTTGGCCCCAACGACCGCGAACTGGTCACGACCGTCGAGGCACGCCGCGTGGCTGTGGCTGCCTTCGACGGCACTACCCCGCGATCGGTACCCGCCGACGCCCTCACAGCGAGCGGCTCCGGTCTCGACCCCGACATCTCCCCGGCCTACGCGTACGAGCAGGCGGCCCGCGTGGCCAGGGCCCGTGGCCTGGCCCCGGAACGCGTACGCGCGCTCGTCGCCCGCCATGTGCAGGGCCACGACCTCGGGTTTCTCGGTCAGACGCACGTCGATGTCGTGGAGCTCAACCACGAGCTGGCCGGGCTGGGATAGCACGGACGCTCAGTGGCCGACGTGGTGGGCGGAGTCGAGGACGGCCTGGAGCCAGTTCGGCTGTCCGATCGGTGCGCCGAGGCGTGCGGGTGGTAGCGCGAGGGTGTCGATGAGGGCGGGCAGGTGGGCGTGGACGCCGGCGAGCGCGCGGGGACGGGCGCTGTGGACGAGCCGGCCCTCGTCCGGAGTCAGGTCGGAGTGCTCGAGGTGCCAGCCGAGATCCTCCTCGATGCTGTCCAGGCTCAGGAGCTGGTGCAAGGCGGCCAGGGCAGGCTCATCGGGGGAGCCCGTCAGGGCGGCGGCCTGGTGGTGGAACCGTTCGAGAACCACCCGCTTGGTATGGGCGACGGCAAGGTCGACGAGCCCGGGGAGCAGAGGGTTCCACACGGCGAACTCATCGGAGGCATGACGACGGGGGCCGCTGTCGGCACTTGAGGTCTCGTCGAGCCGCCGTGCCAGATCCGTATGAAGGCGGCTTTCGCGAAGGCGGGCGAGGCTGACGGCGGTGCCGGGGTCGGCCACGTCGAAGGGGCCGGTCGGCAGCCCCGCTGCCGGCGGCGCGGGTTCGGCCAGCAGCGACTTGCCGGCGTCGAGGTGGATGAGCAGGGTGTCGCCCGCGGCCGCGTGGAAGATCCGTGCGAGGTCCTCGTAGTCGGTGATGCGGTTCATGGACAGCACGCCCTGTGCGCCGCAGCGTTGCCGGCACACGGCGGCGACCTGTTCCAGAGTGCGGGAGGTCCATGCCTTGGCCAGGGCGAGATCGCGGTGGGCCGCGCTCCAGGGGGCCCAGGTGGGCGGGGTGTCGCCGGCGGCGGGTGGCCTGCTGTGCGCCCCTCGTGCGAAGCGCTCGCGCTCCTCGTTGACCAGGAACGTCGCGGCGTAGGCACGGGCGAGGGCGCTGTAGAGGGCCTCTTGCTGGGTGCGGTATTCCAGGACCGGCAGCTTGGGCGCGAGCCGTCCCATGGTGGTGCGCCCGCCGGAGTAGCGCAGCGCGATGGCGACGGCGGCCCGGGCGGCCGCGGCCTGACCGGTGGCCGCGCCGACGGAGGCGTGGGCGGAGGCCAGGAGGGAGCGGACGAGCCGGTGGCCGCTGCCTCCGAGGGGGTCCTCGAAGCGTCCGGCATCGGTGATGTCCGCGCTGTCGCGCAGCCAGCCGTCGTAGGGGACCGGGGTGCCGTCGAAGCTGATGACGGCGTAGTCGAGCGGGACGAGGGACGTGGGTGGAAGCGGGGTGATGCGGACGCCGGGAGCTGTGGTGGCACCATGCCGCAGGCGCACGGCGAAGGGGAAGACGCCCTGCGCGCGGTCGTCGACGAGCAGTCCGGCGTAGACCACGGCGATCCTCGACCGGCCGGATGAGCCGGCTGGCGCCATGAACTTGGCCGCTTCGGGGTCTGGGGTGTGGAGGGTGAAGGTGCGGCTGGTGTGGTGGTAGCGGGCCTCGGTGGCCGGAGCGAGGTGGCTGCTGCCGTTGCCGAGTTCGGTGATGAGGATGCCGCCGACGGCGTCCATGCGGTCGAGGTCCTCGGTGAGGGACGCGAGGTGCTCGCCGGGCCGTCCGAGCTCGGCCAGCGTGCAGGTGACGACCGAGAAGTGGACCAGCGCCGTGAGGAAGAGACCGGGGTCGACGGTCGCGGCCCACTCCAGGGCGGTGAGCAGGCGCGACCGGTCACGGTGCAGGGCGAGGCTGCCGCCCGCGTCGAGTCCGAGAGCACGCAGCCTGCTGTACGTCTGCTCGTGCCGGGCACCGGCCGAGCCGGTCAGGGGAGTCCGGTCGAAGCAGGGCCGGTCGAGCAGGCGGTCGAGCCGGGTCAGATGGCGCAGACGGTCGCCGTGCAGCAGGTGCCGCATCGAGGCGGGTCCTGCCGTCTCCGGACCGGGGTCCGTCACGGAGCGGCCCGCTGGGCTTCCGGCGCAACACGAAGCGGGCTGTCGGCCGGTGGGCCGGGCAGCACGGTGGTGTCGAGCTTCCCGGCCTGCGCGGCGGGGTGTGCCGAGCGCTCCAGGGTGCGCGTGGCCTGGGCGTGTTCGACCGCGAAGATGTGTGCGGGGTCGAAGGCGTGCAGGCGCACCCGGCAGTTGACGCAGACGCGGTCGCTCTGGCGGACCGTCACCTCGGCTGCCAGTGGGATGCGGTGGTCCTCGGGGGGCCCGGTGATCCGCAAGGTGCCGTCGAGTTCGGCGGGGAGCGGGAAGACGAACCTCTCGAAGTCCGTCTCCAGGCCGTGCATCACGGCGTAGCGGTCACCGTGGCCGGGAAGGGGCGTGGTGAGTTCCGCGACGGCCCAGGTGATGAGCTGGGTGCATGCCTCGATCAGCAGCATGCCGGGGACGTGCTGCTGATCGGCCGTGTGATCACGGATCATCTCGGTGTCGTTGGGCACGGTCAGGCGGGCGCCGAAACGGCCGTCGGTGGCCCAGGCGTCCCCGATGAGGACGTTGTCCTGGGCGTGTTTGAGTACGCGATGGCGCGGGACGGGTCTCGGGGGGTGGTGGGTGTCCACGGGGCGGGCACCGGCACCGGTCTCGGCCATGCGCGCGCACAGGTCGGCCCAGGTGTTCTCGTCGATGCCCAGGCCCGGCACCACAGTGGGCCGAGTGCCGGGCTCCGGAGTGTGCCACGCGAGCCGGTCGCGCAGTTCTCCGGCGGTGACGACCTGGGGGTGGACGGTGGCGCGGGAGAAGGATTCCCCCACCACCCACAGGATCCGAGGTGTGGTCATGGCGTTCTCCTGAGCAGGTGCGAGGCCTGCGGTCGTGGCTCACGGACGGACGGAAAGGGGGAAGGCGAACGGTGGCCCGTGCGCGCTGAGTTCATCCGCGCAGCCGCCCGTACCGGTGCGGCCGGGCGCAGGCCGGGCTACGGGACGTACGCGCCCGCGGGGAGCGGGCTGCGTGCGGGTCTGGTCGTTCCGCTCCACGTCAGGACCGTGCTGCCCCAGGTGAGTCCGGCACCGAACCCGACCAGCAGCACCCGGTCACCCGCCTTGATCCGGCCCTCGGCCGCGGCGTGGGCGAGGCCGAACGGCAGCGATCCCGCGCCGATGTTCCCCACCTGGTCGCCGATCACCACCAGTCGGTCCGGATCGATGCCCAAGGACTCTCCTACGCCGCGCAGCAGAACAGGGTTGGGTTGGTGTGTGACCACCACATCCACTTCTCCCAGTGTCAGGTCCGCCTGTTCGAGCGCGGTCGCCACGGCCCTGGGCACGATGTCCACGATGAAGTCGCGGACGGCGCGCCCGTCCATGACGATGTGGTGCCCCCCGTCGGTGAGCGTGGCGGCCGAGGTCGGCCGTCGGCTGCCACCGGCCGGGATGAGGACGTCACCGGCCCGGCGGCCGTCGGAGCCGAGCGTGATGGCCCCGAAACCCTCACCGGCGGATACGGGTCCCATGACAGTGGCCGCCGCTCCGTCGGCGAAGAGCACGGCCGTGGGGCGGTCCGCGGTGTCGACGAACGGCGAGTAGACCTCGCAGCCCACGACCGCGGCGTACTGTGCGCCCGGGTCGCCGAGGAGCCAGTCGCGCGCGACGCGCGTGGCGAAGAGCCAGCCCGAGCAGGCCGCGGAGACGTCGAAGGCCACGGCCTTCCGCGCGCCCAGTGATGCCTGCACCCGGCACGCCGTGGAGGGGCCCAGTTCGTCGGGCGTGGAGGTGGCCAGGACCAGCAGGTCCAGCTGCTCGGCTGCGATACCGGCGCAGTCGAGCGCCTCACGGACCGCCTCGGCGGCGAGGTCCGACGCCGCCTGGCCCGGTCCCGCGATGTGCCGCTGCCGCACGCCGGTACGTTCGAGAATCCACTCCGGGCTGATCCCCGCACGAGCTCCCACCTCGGCATTCGTGCGGACCGTTGGCGGAAGGAACGCGCCCGTCCCCAGGATTCCGATGCGGTGTTCCATGGTCTGACTCTCCTTCAGCGGTCCGCCACGACGAGTGGACCAGCAGCACGCCGCAGGCGCCACCCGGCTCATGCCGGATGCGGCCATCCGGGCCTCTGGGTCGAGCGGAGCACCGTGCGGGCGCGCCGGCGGGACAGGAGCCCCGGTGCGGCCTCCCTCCTTGGGAGCTCTCGCGTTGCGAACATCCACGACCGAACACAGCATGACTAATTGTCGATAAAGACTCGCTTGCTGAGAGGTGGACGTGAGCCCCGACGCCTCTGGTGATGCCCGCCGCTCCGTCACCGTCAGCCTCATCGGCACCACATTGGTCTGGTACGACTTCTTCCTGTATGTCAGCGCCTCCGTGCTGGTCTTCAACCACCGGTTCTTCCCCTACCTGACACCTGTCGCCGGCACGCTCATGTCCGTGGGGCTCTACGGGGTCGGCCTCGTGGCCCGCCCGGTCGGCGGCGTGCTCTGCGGCCACCTCGGCGACCGTCACGGCAGACGCCCGGTCCTGGTGGCCACCCTGCTGCTCACCGGCGCCGCCACCGGACTGATCGGTGTGCTGCCCGTGTACGACCGGATCGGGCTCGCCGCCCCGCTGCTGCTGGTGGCACTACGGATGCTCCAGGGTCTCGGCCTCGGAGGCGCGTGGGGAGCCGCAGCCGTCGTCTCACTGGAATGCGTCCCACCGGAGCGCCGGGGACGCGTCTCCAGCTGGGCCCAGACCGGGGCACCGGCCGGGAACCTGCTGGCCTTCGGCGCGATGACGGCCGTATCGGGGTCGATGACGCCTGAACAGTTCGTGACCTGGGGCTGGCGGCTGCCGTTCCTGTTCTCGGCGGTGCTGGTGGCCGTGGGACTGTGGGCCCGCATGCGCATCGAGGAGACCCCTGTCTTCCGGGCGCTGTCCTCGGCCGGAGCCTGCCGCAAGCGGCCGGTCGTCGAGCTGGTGAAGGACCATCGGGGCAGGCTGCTGACCGCCGCGGCCGTGGCAGTGGGTGCGGACGTCGCGCTGTTCACGTTCTCGTTCGGCTACGTCCTCACCTTCCTCAACGTCGCGGGAGTGCCCTTCACCGCCCTGCTGGCCCTCACGGTCCTCAGCCCATTGGCCCTGATCGTGATGATCCCTCTCTTCGGCCTCCTGTCCGACCGCTGCGGCCGGCGTCGCGTCTGCCTGGTCGGCACGGCGGCCACAGCGGTGTGGGCCGTCGGGTTCCTTCCCTTGGTCCGCACCGGCTCGCTGCCGGTCCTGGTGGTGGCGTACCTGTTCGCGCTGATGGCCTTCGCGGCGATGTACGCGCCCCAGGCGGCCATCGTCGCCGGGCTCTTCCCCAGTCACCTGAGGCTCAGCGGCACGACGACCGGATATCAACTGGCCGGCCTCCTGGGCAGCACACTCGCCACCCTCCTGGCCACCAAGGCAGCCGGCTGGTTCCACACCCCCGCCGCTGTCCCCGCCTATGCCCTCGCCGCGCTCCTGGTCAGCGGCGGGGCACTCCTGATCACTCGCCATGCACCCGAAGGAGCAGACCTATGAAACGTCTCTGGCGGCTCCCGGCCGTCGCTGCGGCCGTCGCCCTCTTCACGGCACTCGCTCTCTACGACGTCTCGTCCGCGGGTGCGCCCACGGTCATCACCTGCGACAACACATGGACGATGAACTTCTCTCCAGCCCTGGCCGTCACACCGCAGAACGGCGTGACGGCCAAGGTCGGCGATCCGAACGGCGCACTGCGCAAGTGCACCGGCGATGCCGCCATGACCATGGGCGACTTCGTCGCCGAAGGCGTCGGCGACAACGTGACCTGCACCGTCGGCAGCTACACGAACAAACCCGGCACATCGCAAAGCGTCACCTGGAACGCCCAGGACAACCAGCCCACCAGCGCCTACACCTGGAACATGAGCCCCATCGGAGACCTGCTCAGTGCCCAGACCCCCCTCAACGGCGGGATCACCGAGGGCCGGTACAAGGACGCCACCTGGACCATGGCCATCGACGCGCTCCGATCCAAGATCGACCTCACCGACTGCAACAGCCCCACCGGCCTGAAGTCCATCAGCGTCGCCGGCACCTTGGTCATCACACCCGCCTCATGAGCCCGACCGTGGCGGAGCGGTGATCTTTGGAAGTGTCCCGTCACCGGATGCGGTAAGGATCCAACAGGCGGTCGAAGACGGTGAGTTGGGGTGACTCGATTCCCCCACGCGCGCCACCAGGACGGCGACGACGTCACCACCGGCCGCGCGGCCGATGATCCGGCTGCCCCGCTCGACCGGCGTACGCGGGTCTCACCGTGCAACGGACCTGCTCATTGCGGGCACCATCTCTGGTTGATCGTGCCGTTGCGGGGCCAGGTGATGACTTTGGCGCCCTTACCGGCGCCGTGCCCGCCACCAGCGCCGTCCAGGTAATACCCGGAGTCGCCGTTCTGCCAGGTGTCCATTTGCCACCAGTGGCCGTCGCTGCAGTTCGACGGTGGTGCGGCGGGCCTGGACCCGCTCGCGTGAGCCGGAGTCGCTCCCAGAGCGAGCAGCGCCGTCATGGCGGCGACTGCCGGTTTCGGGTGGATCCTCACAGAGTTCCCTCCCGCGACAGTGTCGGCATGTGCATGGCACGGTGTAGTCGTCGTGTGAATCCGCGTCAATCCCACGGTGCGGGCACGTGAGGTTCCGGGGTGGCCGACGACTGGTCATCGGCCGCAGAGTCAACGGGCATGGCTGACCTGCGGCGAGATGAACGCTCGGTAGGTTGCGCGGCCCGGGACGCCCTCTGGGCGGAGCAGGACCGCCTCGAACGGCTGTCGGCCGGCCAACCGGGTCCCACGATTGCCGCAGCGTATCCACACGGTCAACTGCTACAGTTGACGGAGCGTTAGTCGCATCGGCGTTGTGCGGTGCGGAGCAGGGTGATTCGATCAGACCTGCTCGTTGTCGTCATCGACCGTGGGCGGAGCGTCGGGCTACCAAGCCGGTCTCGTGGCGGTCGGCGAGACGGAGTTGAGCCCAACGGACCTCTGCGGCAGGCCGGACGTGAAGTCCGGGAAGAAGCCGGTCTCGTCGGTCGGGCTGCCGGCCGTCGGTGACACACCTCTCGGCCAGGAACCCCTTGCGGTATCCGATCCGTGTTCCATACCGAACCGATCGACTCGGCGCCTTGTGCCGCAAGCAAGCGAAATCATCACCGCCCATTGGTTGGCTCACCGGATCCGGCGTCATCGCCCGCCATGCCGAACCTGCGCAGCATCGCCTCGACTCGGCGTTCGGCCAAGAACATCGACAGCCCAATCCACCGAATACGTGAACTCGAACGCTGCCTACGAAAGGAACCACACCATGAAGAACCCGACTCGCACCACCGACGGCCCCGAGCGCCAACTGCTGGAGTACATGCTCGACCACACTCGGGCCGAGCTGATCGACACGGTGAGCGGTCTGTCCGAGACAGAGGCTCGCCGCCGTCTCGTCCCGTCCATGACGACGCCTATCGGGCTGGTCAAACATGCCGCGTTCGCTGAACGGAACTGGTTCCAGCGTGTCTTGGCAGGGTTGCCGGACTCCGAATGCGACGGTGCGATGGTGGGCGAGGCCAGTTTCGTGGTCGGTGACGACGAGACGGTGGCCGACGTGATCGCCGAATTCGAGCGCGCCAGCGCCCGCGCACGAACGATCGCCGCGGACATCGACCTCGACGCCATCCGACAGCATCCCCTCTTCGGCACCGTCAGCCTGCGATGGATCTACCTGCTCATGATCCAGGAATTCGCCCGCCACGCCGGCCACGGCGACATCCTGCGCGAGCAGACCGACGCCGCCCACCGGACGTGAGCCGGACCGCCAACTACCTGCGCGGGGTACAGGAGATGGCCCCGGTCGGCATGGCCGACGCCTTCGCCCAGATCACCGGCTGGCCCGCGCTCGTCAACCTGCGGCGAAGAAGGTCACCGAGCACTTCTCAGGTGCGGTCGGCCGGTTCGGCGATCAGCGCGGTGCCGATGCGGCGGAAGCCCGCCCGGGTGTAGACGCGGGCCACGTCGTCGTCGCCTGCCGAGAGGAAGACGGTCTTTGTGCCCAGGCGTTGCCGGGCGTCCGCCACCAGTGCCGCGGTGACCGCGAGGGCGAGACCGCGCCGTCGTTCGGTCGGCAGGGTGCCGATGCCGACGATCTCGCTGACGGAGCCCACGGGCTGGTGCTGACCCGAGCACAGCACCGTACCGTCGCGCAGAGCGACGGCGAGCACGGATACGCCGTCCTTGATCCGTGCCGCGACACGTGCCACCGAGCCGTCATCGGTCAGGGCGGCTGCTTTCTCGGCCAGCTGTGCCGGTCCCGTGGTACCGATGCCGGTGCCCGGTTCGGTGAAGGCGAGATGGGCGGCGGCGAGTGCGTCGGCGAGCATCGGGTCGTCCGGGCCGACAGTGCGGACCGTCACGCCCTCAGCTGTCACGGGGCCGGGTACGTCCGGGCCGAGCACCATCAACGGGTGTTCGTGCACGGCCAGTCCGGCCGCTTCGGCAGCGGTACGGAGGGACGGAGTGGTCTCGGCGACCCACTCCAAGCTCTCGGGCACCCCCAGTTCACGCTGCCGCGCGCGGACGCGGGCCACGTCCTCTGGGCCGACGGTGCCGGGCCCGCCGAAGGCCGGGCGGGCGTAATACGGCCAGCTGCCCCGGCCCTCCTGCACGAACAGGGTCAGCGGTCCGAAGTCCTCGGCCCGCGCACCGGTGCGGGGGACTGCGTCGTAGTACGCCTCGAGCTGGGCGAGCTGGTCGGAGAGCATGGTGGCATCCAAGCAGCCGCAGGTCGCGGCGCGCGACCGCATTCTTTGCTGAGGCCGGGGGCGGGCCGGAACCGACGGTTTCGAAGTGAGCCGGCGTATCCGGCTGTCTCTCACCCCCGGCGACTGATCGTTTCGCTACTGCTTGTCGCGCGCGGCGAGCCGTTTGGTGATCTCGGTCTTGACCGTCTCGTGCAGCTCGTCCGACGTGAAGCCCAGGCTGTGCAGGATCTGGGCGGCCGGGCTCTCCTCGGTGCGGATCAGGCCCAGCAGCATGTGTTCCGTGCCGACCCAGTCGTGGCCGAGGTCGGTCGATGCGCGGCGTGCCTGCTCGATGGCCTCCTTGCTCTCCGGCCGGAAGGCGATGTGACCCCGCAGCGCCTTCTCCCCGGCCGGCGGCATCGCTTCCTCGACCGCTTCGCGGATGCGCTGCTCCGAGCCGGCCTTCGCCACCAGGATCTCGTACGCCAGGCCCCGCGGCTCGCCGAGCAGGCCGAGCAGGATGTGTTCGGTGCCGATGAAGTCGTGCTTGTGCGTTCGGGCGGCCTCCTGCGCCAGCACGATGCTGTGCCGGTTCAGGTTGGTGAACCGCTCGAACGCGGCCGGCGCGTGGCGTTGCTGGGCGGCCTGTTTGGACACCCCGATGGCGTCGCCGATCTCGGTCCACGACGCGGCGGCCTGCCGGGCCTTGCTGACGTAGTGGTCGACGAGCTGGTCACCGAGATCGGACAGTGTCTGGGCGCGAAGTCGCGCCTCGCTGATGCGGGCCAGTTCATTGGCACCGGGAAGTTCCTCGTCGAGCCGGGCGATCAGGTCGGCGAGGCTGATGTCGAGTGGGCTCATGCGTCAATTTTAAGTTGACGATCTTGGGTCGTCAACCTGTAATTGACGATCGTTCCGGACCGGCCGGCTGTCTCCTCGATGTCCGGTTCGCCGTCAGGCGCGGCAACGCAGCATCTTCAGTGGGGGATTGGTGAGGAGGTCCTCCCAGAAGTCCGCGCCGAACTCGCGCACGCCGGCGTCGGACACCTCCAGCGGTACCCAGGTCACCTCGTGGAATCCGGCTGCACGCAGGCACTTTTCGTAGACTTCGCGGCGCGGGCAGGCGCCGACGAACGAGATCGGTGGGTCGAGCAGTGCCGTGACCCGTACTCGCGGTCCGGTCTCGATCTCCTCGCCGGTCGGCTCGCAGAGAAAGCCGTACTTGGCCAACGGCGGCCCGTCGAAACGGTAGTCGGGTGTCTGGGCGAGCACGAAGAACTCGGCGCCGGGCTCCAGGCTCCGGTGTACGTTGCGGCACATCCGCTCCATGGCGGCGATGTCCTCGGCGTAGTTGAGCAGCTGAACCCCCGTGGCGACGTCGAAGGACCGCTCAAGGGGCCGCAGCGCGGACACATCGCCCACCTCGTAGCGCACACCCAGCGGATCACGCTCCTCGAACGCCCTTGCCACGGCGACCATTTCACCGGAGATGTCGATTCCGAGCACTTCCGTGGCGCCACGCCGCTTGAACTCCCTGCTGTAGAAGCCGGTGCCGGAGGCCAGGTCGAGGACCGACTTGCCGCCCACGTCCCCCACCATGCTGAGGAAGCTGGGAACCTCCCCGTACTGTGCGAGCGGAAGGGACTTGAAGCCCTCGAACGCCTCACCTATCTCGTCATATTGCTGCCTGGCCATCGTGCTGTCCTCCCGGTGCTTCGTCATGCCCTTGGCCTCGAACTCCCCGTTCTGGGGCGCGCCGCAGCCTCTGGCGGGCAGTCTCTCCGCACTCTGGCGGACAGGCGTACTGGCAGAAGCCACAAAGATGCGGCCATCGTCCCGGCCTCCTGTACGGGCGGGCTGGGCAGCTCCTGCAGGTGCAGGTTGCGGCGGGCTCGCCGAGCCGGGCTACGGCGCGATCACCCTGCTGTTCGGCCCGTCCACCGAACGCCTTTGCCATCTGACGCCCGAGCACCTCAAGTTCGGTGACAAGCGCGTCCACCTGGTCCTGGGGTGCCACCCCTCCTGCCGCCTCCACGACTCGCCGAGCTCCTGCGGCGCCTCGCCGAACAACCCCGGCTGCGGCCGCAGCTTTCGCGAGTCCACCCAGGCCCTCGGTGGCTCCTCCCGGGCATGGTCCCGGGAGGAGCCGATCTCGACGCACGGCATGACCCGGAAACTCAACCGGCACGGCATTCCGGTCCGCACCGCCCGCCACGCGGCACTGGCTGCCCTCGCCGCTGATCTCCCCAGCCTGTTCCTCGCCGACATGACCGGGATGCACCGCCACACCGCACTCCGCTGGGTCGCCTACGCCCGACGCGACCGGGCCGAGTACCTCGCCGCCCGAGCCGAGGACAAATCCGGAGACATCGTTCCAGCCGTCGACTAGCCTCGCGAGGTTGTTCTTCGCACATCCAGGAGGAGACCGTCATGGACCGGCCGTTCCCGCCCATCGAACCGTACGCGCACGGCCTCCTCGACGTCGGTGACGGAAACCAGATCTATTGGGAGACCAGCGGGAACCTCCATGGGAAGGCGGCCCTGTGCGTGCACGGTGGGCCCGGCAGTGGGGGGCGCCGCGGCAGTCGCAAGGTGTTCGATCCCAAGGTCTACCGGATCGTCCTGTTCGATCAGCGTGGCTGCGGTGAGAGCCGGCCTCACGCCTCCGACCCGGCCGTCGGCCTCGATGCCAACACCACCGACCACCTCATCGCCGACATGGAGCGGCTCCGCGAGCACCTGGGCATCGAGCGCTGGCTCCTCTACGGCGGCTCATGGGGCTCGACGCTGATCCTCGCCTACGCCGAGCGCTACCCAGAGCGAGTCTCCGAGGTCGTCATCGGCGGCGTCACCATGACCCGGCCGGAGGAGACCGAATGGCTCTACCACGGTGTCGGACGTCTGCTGCCCGGCGCCTGGGAGACATACCGCGACGCACTGCCGGAGGCAGACCGAGGTGGCAATCTCGTGGCCGCCTACAACCAGTTGCTGAAGAGCCCGGATGAGGCGGTCCGGCTCAAGGCGGTGCGGGACTGGTGTGCTTGGGAGGACGCTGTCATCGCCCACGAGGCACTCGGTCATCCGGGCGCCTACAGCGACAAGCCCGACAACGCGCTGATGGCCTTCGTCCGGATCTGCGCGCACTACTTCGCGAACGATGCCTGGCTCGAGGACGGACAACTGCTCCGTGACGCACACCGGCTGGCCGGTATCCCTGCAGTGCTGATCCACGGCCGCCTCGACATCGGCAGCCCATTGAAGACGGCGTGGGAGCTGTCCAAGGCATGGCCGGGCGCGGAGCTGAAGGTGATCGACGACTCCGGACACACGGGCAGCCCTGCCATGCAGGACGCGATCCTGGAGGCGATTTCGCGGTTCGGCAGGAACGGGCGCTGACTGACTCGCACGTGGCGTCCTTCATCCACATCCTGGCTGAGGCCCGCCTGGTGGTGACCGCGTGAGCACGCCCATGGTCCCCGCCGTCCGGCACACCGTCGGCAGCGCAACCGCGAGACGGTGTACGGGAGATGGCGCGCGCCGGAAGAAGTTGAGCACGGTGCGCGCGTGTCTGGGGCGGTGGTGAACGGTGGTGCGCGTCCGGCCGCTAGCCGAAGAGGGTTCAGTCGTCGCTGAAAAGGATTGCGCCGATCCGCCGCAACGGCGAGCCTATGAAGCGCCACATGGCGGCCTGCTCCAGCGCAGGCCGGCGAGCACCTCTTCAGTGAAAGGGGCATCATGTTTCGCATCGCCAAAGGCACGCTTCTCGGTCTGTCCATAGTCGGTCTGAGCGCTGCGGGGTTCGTGGCCCCGCAAGCAGCCACCGCCGCCCCGTCGTTGAAGGGGTGCTGCCTGCAGGTCACCGTCCATACCGGCCAGTCCGACGCGATCAACGTCCATGGCACCAACCAGAGCGGCGCCTGGGTCAGCACGGACTGGCGCAACACCCCCAACGCCTGGACGCGCATCAACAACTGGTGGTGGAAGAAGGGCACCTACGTCAAGGTCGAATACCAGGGCAAGCACAACGGCTCCTACTTCCACGGCACCACCCCCTGCTACATCCAAGAAGGCGGAACCCCGAACTTCGCCGACTGCGCGGTTCGGTAACCCCGCACCCCACGCTTGAGGGGGGAGCGGCTGCGGTAGAGGAAATCCCGGCGGGATTGATCATGGTCGGTGAAGCCGCGAGGTCAAGGGCGAGGGCATCACTCGGCTCTCCCCACTCAAGGACCGGCGCATCGGCCCTCTTGGTTGTTGTCGGTTCAACATCCAGGTCGACGGCCCGGCCAGCGTCGGTGTCCTCTCCGGGGGCCGGGCCCCGGAGAGGACACCGAGGCCGAGGAGCGACACGCACCCGCTCCCGGCGCCGATCGTTGGGCACGGAAAGACCTGCTCCGGGACGGCTCACCCAGGCTCACCCACGAGAGACCGAAAAAATCGGACGGCGATGTCGAGAATCTGTGACCGGCTCCGTCCCCGTAATGAACGCGACCACAATGGGTCGCACCAGCAAGGAGAACCACGATGGCCAAATACCTGCTGCTCAAGCACTACCGCGGCGCCCCGGCTCCGGTCAACGACGTGCCGATGGACCAGTGGACGCCGGAGGAGATCTCGGCGCACGTGCAGTACATGAACGACTTCGCGGCCCGGCTCGAGAAGACCGGCGAGTTCGTCGACGGCCAGGCGCTCGCCCCCGAGGGGGCATGGGTCCGGTACGACGGTGAGGGGCGCCCGCCGGTCACCGACGGCCCGTTCGCCGAGACCAAGGACCTCATCGCCGGCTGGATGATCATCGACGTCGACAGCTACGAGCGCGCCGTCGACCTGGCCGGGGAACTGTCGGCCGCCCCCGGGGCGGGCGGCAAGCCGATCCACGAGTGGCTCGAGGTGCGCCCGTTCCTGGCCTGCCCGCCCACCATCACGGAGTGACCTCATCGATGGACGAGGCCCTGCTCCGCAGCCTCACGCCGAGCGTGCTCACCATCCTCTGCCGCCGCGGAGCCGACTTCGCGGCGGCAGAGGACGCCGTGCAGGACGCGCTGGTCGAGGCGGTCCGCGTCTGGCCCGCCGACCGGCCGCGGGACCCGAAGGGCTGGCTGGTCACCGTGGCCTGGCGCCGGTTCCTCGACGCGATGCGGGCGGATGCCGCCCGCCGTCGACGTGAGGACCTTGTCGACGAGGAGCCGGCGCCCGGACCCGTGCCCGCGTCGGACGACACGCTCCAGCTCTACTTCCTCTGCGCCCACCCGTCGCTGACGCCGTCGTCCGCGGTCGCGCTCACGCTGCGCGCCGTCGGCGGGCTGACCACCCGCCAGATCGCCCAGGCGTACCTGGTGCCCGAGGCGACCATGGCGCAGCGTATTAGCCGGGCCAAGCGCGCGGTCTCCGGCGTGCGGTTCGATCAGCCCGGCGACGTCGCCACCGTGCTGCGCGTCCTCTACCTGGTCTTCAACGAGGGCTACTCCGGCGACGTCGACCTCGCCGCCGAGGCCATCCGGCTCACCCGGCAGCTCGCGGCCCAGGTCGACCACCCCGAGGTGGCGGGGCTGCTCGCCCTCATGCTGCTCCACCACGCCCGGCGCGCCGCCCGGACCGCGTCCGACGGCAGCCTCGTACCGCTCGCCGAGCAGGACCGCGGCCGCTGGGACACCGGCTCGATCGCCGAGGGCGTCGCGATCCTCCAGGCGGCCCTCGCCCGCGACCGGCTGGGCGAGTTCCAGGCCCAGGCCGCCATCGCGGCCCTCCACGCCGACGCTCCCACCGCCGAGGAGACCGACTGGGCGCAGATCGTCGAGTGGTACGACGAGCTCGCGCGCCTGACCGACAACCCCGTCGTCCGGCTCAACCGCGCGGTGGCCGTCGGCGAGGCCGACGGACCGCGTGCCGGCCTGGCGGCACTCGCGGAGCTGGACGCCCTACTGCCCCGCTACGCCGCGGTGGCGGCGTACCTCCACGAGCGCGACGGCGACCTGGCGACGGCGGCACGGCTGTACGTCGAGGCGGCCCACAAGGCCCCCAACCTCGCCGAGCGCGACCACCTGACACGTCAGGCCGCCCGGCTCAACGCCCGCCGACGCCGCTGACGGGCCGTGCTCGGATCTTCCCGCGGCACTGGGCGCGCCCGTGGCCAGGACCAGGGCAGCACTGCTGAGTTACCACACCCCGCAGCGCTCTGTCAGCGACGCGTCGTGCGGCTGGTCTTGACCCGTATATTCCTGTCCGGCCCGCCAAGGCTTCCGACAGCGCAGGAGGTAGAAGCGTCATGGCCTGGTAGCGATACAGATGTTGTAGCGCCATGTCTCCTGGTGCCGGTACATTTCCACCCCGCTCATCGCGTTGACGAGACTGTCGCCGCGGCCGACGCCGCGCGCGAGCGCGTAGGGCAGCCGGCCGAGCACCGAGAAGCAGCGCAGCATGGGCAGGATCTTCTCCGTCGCGTCATAGGCCGATTCGACGATGAATCCGGTCTGCTGGAGGAGCCGCTCCAAGTGCCCGTGGGTCATCGTGAGCATGCCCGGCATACCGGAGAGCTCACAGACCCTCAGCAGCGCGGACCGCGCCTGCGGTAGTAAATGGGCTTGCGGAGTGCTCGAGTACTCGCACATCACCAGCCTCCCGCCGGGGCGCAGGACACGGAAGAATTCGGCGAGCCCCTGTGGTGGGTCGGGGGAGTGGACGAAGGATTCCATCGTGTAGATGCCTTCGAAGGAGGCGTCGGCGAAGGGGAGGGCGTGATAGTCGGCCAGGAGGAATCGCGTGCGCCGGCCCGGTTCGTCGGCGCGGGCCGACCGCTGCCGCGCGATGGCGATGTCCGGCTCGATCCCGTCGATCCCCGTGACGTGTACGCCTTTCGCCCGTGCGACCGTGCGTGCTGTGTCGCCGACCCCGCATCCGGCGTCGAGCACCGACGACGCCGGGGGCAGGGCCAGCTTCCGGGCCACGACGAGTTCCATGCGCCGCATGGCTGCCGCGAATTGCCAAGGGGAGTGGCCCGGTTCGTACCAGCCGAAGTGACGCGTGCGCCCGAGCAGCGCCGCATACCCGAGGCGTGACTCGAACGCCTGGTAGTACGGCAGGACGTGTCGCCGGTAGTGGGTGTCGGTCACGTGGGCCATCACTCCTGCCTCTCAGCCGGTCGCCTGTCCTGCCCGAGGTCTTCACGAAGAGCAACGACCAGACGTTTCCGCCGGTCGCATGGCCCGATGCCTTGGCGTTCCTTACCTCCTCCGACGGCGCTCAAACCGGCCGGACGGCAGGAGCGGCCGGCAACAGCAGGATCCTCGCCGTTCACGTCATCGGCCGCAGGCGTCGGCATGCGCGAAGACCCGGCCGTCGAACCGATCGGCCGGGTCTTCGCTCTCGTCGCCACGGCACCGCGCATCTCATCCGGGGCCCTGGCCCGGACGGAAGGCTGCGCCCTCGCGACCGTTCAGATGCGGTCGGCGGCGATGAGCAGGTAGTGGAAGCTGCCTTCGCGGTATGCCGTGAGGAAGGGGTCCTCGACCCCCGTGGCCACCGACGACTTGGTCCGGAGTTCCCAGTACGGGATCGCGGTGGGCGTGAGGTCCACGACGTGCATCGGCACGAGGCCGTTGGCCACCATGGCCTTGAAGTACGCACTGCGCGGGTGGATGTTGCAGGTGTAGTGCTCGTCGATGCGGCTGACCGCCTTGGAGCGGCCGCCCGTCACGTCGTTGGAGCAGCCCGTGATGGTGACGTAGCGGCCGCCGCGCGCGAGCTGCCGGGCGTGCTCGGCGAAGAGCTCGTGGAGGTCCACGTACATGGTGGACTCGTTGTTCCAGATGCCCTGGAAGTCCCCGGTGGGGAAGCCGGTGTCCAGCATGTTGCGGAAGTGGTAGTGCACCTTGTCGTCCACGCCGCGCCTGCGGGCCTCCGCGTTGGCGAAGTCGACCTGCGTCTGGGAGATGGAGATGCCGTCGACCTGGCAGCCGAAGCGGGCGTTGGCCATGATGCTGCTGCCGCCGCGGCCGCAGCCGGCGTCGAGCAGCCGCTGCTCGGGGGCGACGGGACCGAGGTGGTCGAGGAGGACGTCGGCCTGGGCCGACTCCAGGCGGTGGAGCTCCTCGATGATGCGTGCGTCCCGGGTCTCCTCCGGGCCCTCCAGGACGGACGGGTCGTAGTCGCCGAGGCCGTAGTGGTGGTGGTAGAGGTCGTCGACCTCGCCCAGCCGCAGGTTCACCGGGTCCTTCTCGTTGTTCCAGTAGTCGGCGACAGCCTGCTGGTACGCCGTACGCAGGACGGTGGCGGGGGCTTCCGGGGTCGTGGTCATGGTGGAGACTCCTTACAACGTGCCGTTGACTGCAGGACGTTCAGGTGGTTCGGGTGCAGTGCGCTGCGCAGCAGGCACTGACGTGGTCATCGGGGTGGGGAGCGGCCGTACGGGGCCGGAGCGCAGCCTCTCCTCCGGCGTGACCCGTAGCGGGCGGGGCTCAGGTGCGGGAGGTGCGGCCGACCTCGACGTTCTCCAGGACGCCGAGCGCGTCGGGCACCAGGACCGCAGCCGAGTAGTACGTGCTGACCAGGTAGGAGATGAGGGCCTGGTCATTGATGCCCATGAACCGCACGTTCAGGCCCGGCTCGCGCTCCTCCGGGATCCCGGTCTGCCGCAGCCCGACCACTCCCGAGGCGTCCTCGCCGGTACGCATCGCCAGGACCGACGTGGTGCCCTGCTCGGAGACCGGCAGTTTGCCCAGGGGAAAGATCGGCACGCCGCGCCAGGCGGGGATGCGGTGGCCGTTGACGTCGGCGTCGCCGAAGTAGAGGCCGCGCTTGTTGCACTCGCGGCCGAGGGCGGCGATCGCCTTGGGGTGCGCGAAGAACGCCTTGGTCCGGCGGCGCATGCTCAGCAGTTCGTCGAAGTCGTCCGGAGTGGGCGGGCCGGAGTGGGTGGAGATGCGCTGCCCGTGGTCGGCGTTGTGCAGCAGCCCGAAGGCGCGGTTGTTGACCAGCTCGTACTCCTGGCGCTCGCGCAGCGCCTCGATGGTCAGCCGCAGCTGCTGCTCGATCTGGTTCATCGGGTCGTTGTAGAGGTCGGCGACCCGTGTGTGCACCCTCAGGACCGTCTGGGCCACGCTCAACTCGTACTCACGTGGCGCGAGTTCGTAGTCGGCGAACGTGCCGGGCAGGGCCGGTTCCCCGGTGTGGCCGGCGGCCAGCGTGATGTCGGCTTCGCCGCGCTTGTTCCGCGGGCGTTCCCCTTCGGCCTGGCGGCGCTGCACGTGCTCGCGCAGCGGCCCGCTCCGCCCGGCCACCTCCTCGTACGCCTGCCGGGGCAGCACCAGCACCGTGCACGCCGTCAGTGCCCGCGCCGTGAACTCCCACGCGCCGGGCTCGTCCGACACCACCTGTCCACCGAAGAACCCGCCGTCGGCGAGCACCCCCAGCCGCGACTCGGCCTCGTACTTCCCGGGGCCCGTCCTCTCCACCTTGCCGTGCGCGATCAGGACCACCCGGTCCGCCGGCTGCCCGGCCTGCGCCAGGACCTCGCCCGGCTCGTACTCGCGCTGCTCGAACCGCCCGGCCAGGGACCGCAGCACCTCCGGTTCGTCGAACCCGCGCAGGAGCGGCAGTTCGCCCAGCTCCGCCGGCACGACCCTGACGTCCGCGCCTTCCTGGACGAACGCCACCCGCCCGTCGCCCACCGCGTAGGCCAGGCGCCGGTTGACCCGGTACGTGCCGCCACTGACCTCCACCCAGGGCAGCATCCGCAGCAGCCAGCGCGAGCTGATGTTCTGCATCTGCGGAACGGTCTTGGTGGTGGTCGCCAGATTCCGCGCGGCCGCGACGCCGAGGCTCAACTGGGCTCGCCCCGCCTCTCCTTCACGCTGCTCCGATTGATCCGGCGTCACTGCACTTGTCATTCCGGTCCCTTCCGACAACGTGGGGGCGCAGGGTGCGCGCAGCTCATGCGGTGGGCCGGGCCTGCTTCCGCGGATGCGCGCCGCAAGTGAAGCAGCGGGCAAGGATGTTGGTCGAGAGTGGCGAAACGTGCACTGTGAGTTTGCGCCACCGGATGCCGCCCGGAAGTCGTGTCAGGCGGCCAACGACGCCTTGAGAGAGCGGAATTCGCCGCTCCTGAGGATGACCTGATATGCGCGAACTGATGTCCCGTGTCGTCCGAATGGCCGAACGAAGGCGGGTTGTGGCAGGCGTCATCGAGCCACTTGGCTCCTGGCCGAACGGGCCGTCGGCCGACGGCGGGGCGGCCATGATCGGGCAGGCGTGGCCGCTTCACTCTGACGAGTGAGCAGCCTTGTTGAGCACGCGCCATAGGTGCAGGTCAGGCCCGTGAGCGAGGGGGAGACTCTTGTTGCCGTTCCGCGCGCCGTGCTATCCCTTCGGCGACGAATGAGACAAGTCCAGTGCCTATGAACGGAGTTGTGGATGACCTCTCCACCCCCCAATGCGGCCGATGTTCCCGAGGCCGCTGTCGGCTCTTCCCGACTCCTGGCCCGACTGCTGTCCGGGCCGACCGGCATCGGGACGGACTCCCTGCGCCTCGCGGCCGGCTCGGAGCCGGGCGCGGCCGTGGAAGTGCTGGCGGCAGCCCTCCCCGCACCGGCGGAGTCGCAGCCGTCGTCGCAGCGGATCGAGGGTCTCTACTGCCCGCCGGCCGTACGGGACGACCGCGGGCTGGCCGATGAGGTCAACGACCGGCTCGTCGAGTGGGCCGAGAAGGAAGTGGACCTCTACCCGGACACCGATCTCAGAGAGGATCTCGTCGCCTTTGACGCGGGGCGGTCGGTGGTCCTGTGCCACCCGGACGCGCCCGACGTCGACCACCTCATGGTCGCCGCCCGTCTCCTGATCGGGGAGAACGCCGTGGACGACTACTTCTGCGAAGCGGAGTACGGCGGCAGCGCGGACCGCCGCGGCGCGGCGCTGGCGGTCGCCCAGTCCGCGATCGACCCCTCGCACAACACCCCGCGCTACGAAGCCGACTGGCGGACCGGGGTCGATTCCCACCCGGCGCTGCGCTCCATGCGGTCGGCCATGGACTACTTCTACGCGCTGGCCACGCCGGCACAGGCGCATCGTTTCCGGCACGACATCGCCAACCTCTACCTCGGGTACAACGCGGAGGGCGACTGCATCAGCCGGCACCGTACCCCTCCTGTGTGGGAATACTTGGTGCAGCGGCAGTTCAACAACTTCCGTCCCTGCCTGACTCTCACCGACTCCGTCGGTGGCTATGAGCTGCCGGCCCATGTCTTCGCGGAGCCCGCGGTGCAGCGTGCTGTCGCCTTGTCCTCCAACGCCTCGACCATTTGCAACGACCTCTACTCGCTGCGCAAGGAGCAGGCCAGCGAGCGCTTCCACTACAGCCTTCCCACCGTGATCGCGGCCGAGGAGAAGTGCTCCATCGACGACGCCTTCCAGAAGGCGATCGAGGTCCACAACGAGATCGTCCACCTCTTCGAGGAGCAGGCCGCCGCGCTCTCCGCCACCAATCCGCTCGTCGCCCGCTTCATGGCCGGGCTGTCGAACTGGATGAGCGGCAACCACGAATGGCACGCCGGGAACGTCGGCACCCGCTACGCGACTTCCCCCTGAGGACTCCGCTCGCGGTGGCGGGTGCGTAGGTCCCCGACGGCAGGGGAGGGCCGGGGTTCGCGGAGCCGGTGCGACAGGTGCTCCGCCGGCGTACTGACGCCGCCGAGGGCGTCGTTCGGATGCCGGTGGTCGACGTCGTTGTCGAGCCATTTCCCGAAGTGGGTCAGTTCACCGTAGCCACGGACGAATCCGACCTTGCCGAGGCCGTCGTCGTCGGCCGAAAGTGCCGACGCGACGGCGTAGTTGTGTCCGTGCGACCGACCGCACGGACGGTCGCTCGCCAAGCCCTCCAGCCGGTGGCCGACGGCGGCGTGGACCGCCTCGCTGATCCGGAATCCCCTGGTGGACCTCCTCGGGCCAGTGTGCGGCCGGACCCCGCGCCACCGCATCACGGCAGCCACCGTGGGGCCGGTGCGCGCGGCACCGACACTGCGGCGCGTCCCCACCGAAGGCACCGTCGGCGCGGCCGACCGCATCCGGGCCGGATGCGGCGCATCCCAGGGCACCCGTATCTCTCCGCCGGGTAAGGTGCCCGCATGCATTTGCTGATGTCGCCTCCGCCGCCCGCCATCTGAGGCGGGCAGTCACGTAACACCATCCCGGGATGCCGGGGTGGCTGCGTGGGTTGCCCACGAAGACTTCGTGCCGGCAATCGAGCGAGGAGACCTCCTTTGCAGTCCTCTTCCGCCCTGCCCGCGTGGCGGGGTGTCCTCTATGTCGCGATCGCGGCCACGGCTTGGGGCACCGGCGGTGCCGTGGCCACCGAGATGTACGACGTCGCCGGGATCGGCCCCGTCGCCGTTTCCTTCTGGCGGTTCCTGACCGGGCTCGTGCTGCTCCTGGTGGCCCACACCATCTGGCGGGTCCGGCGGCCCGAGACGGTGCCCCCGCTGCGCGCGATGTACGCGGCGAACCCCCGGCGGGCCCTGATCACGGGCATCGGGATGGCGGTGGCCCAGACCGCCTACTTCGCCGCCGTGCAGCAGGCCGGACTGGCCGTCGGCACGGTGGTGACCCTGGGCTCGGGCCCGGTACTGGTCGCCGTCGGCGCCCGGCTGACCCTGGGTGAGCGCACCGGTGTCGCCGGAACCGCCGCGGTGGCGAGCGGTGTTGCCGGTCTGGTGCTGCTGATGGGAGGGGCCGACGGGAGCACCGGCCCCGATCCCCTCCTGGGCATCGGATACGCGCTGCTCTCCGCCGTCGGCTACGCCGGTGTGACCCTGCTGGGCCGTTTCTCCGGGCGGAACAGCGCCGGTGGTGTTTTCGAGTCCACGGTGCCCGGCATCACCGTGGGCGCGATCTGCCTCCTGCCGCTGGCCATGTGGGAGGGCTTGGTGCCCGGCATGGACCGTCCGGCGTGGACCCTCTGCCTGATCCAGTATCTGGGGGCGGTGCCGACGGCACTGGCGTACATCCTGTTCTTCATCGGCCTCCGGGTGGTCCGGGCGACCACGGCCTCCGTGATCGCCCTGGTCGATCCGCTCACCGCGGCGGCCATCGGCGTCCTGGTCTTCGGCGAGCGGCTGAACGCGAGCGTCCTCGCCGGCACGGCCCTGCTGCTCCTCGCCGTGCTCTTCCTGGCGGCCCGCGAGGGATCGGGGCAGCCGCGCTCCCGGAGGAGCCCCGACCCGGACCGGGGCCGTGAGAGGCGTGCCCCGCATCCGTCCGCACGGATCGAGGAGTGATCGCGCGGGTCAGGTGAGGCGCGTGGGCAGTGGGTCTCCGCGACCCGCTGCCCGTCGGTTTTCCGCCGGATTCGTCGATGGCATCGCGCCATTGTCATTTCACCGCGGTCGCGTCCCCCTACAAGATGTGTCAAGCCTTGCCTTCACGCCAAACTCCTGATGCGATACGGCTCTTGAGGTGGCACAGTATCAGCGTTCAACAGATGCCCATGCCATCGGCATGGGCAGCCGACATATGGCAGGAGGCGGTATGAACACAGACGCCCACTTACTCGATCAGAAGTCAGCTGTGGACGCCTTTCCGGTCGTGGAGGAAGTCTCCTCGCTGCTGAAATGTCCCGCGGAAGACCTTGACGCATCAGTGACCATCGCTGAACGGACGGCGCTACGGGCGGCCGTCAATGATCTCAACGCACGGTCGGCAGTCGGTGACACGGCGGCGTTCCACGGCCAGCAGCTGCTGCTCTCCCGTATCTACGAGCTCTGCACCCAGCTCCCCGACGGGCCCACCGCCGAGGGCTCCGCGTTCGTCCACGAGCTGCTCCGCCTGCTGGAACAGGCGACCATGGCCGCCCAGGACGCCACGCTGGAGCCGGGCATGCTCGACGCGGCACCGGCCGAACCGTCCGCGTATCTGTCCTGGCTGAAGAAGGCCGCGCGCGAACACCGCGTGTACAAGCACCCGTACTACCGGGAATTCATCCGTGACCGGGCCACGGCGGACGATCTACGGAACTATGTGATCCAGGAATCGGTTGTCGACGGTCGATTCGACGATCTTCTCGCCATGATGCAGGTCGGCACCAGCGGCGAAGCGAAGATGGAGATAGCCGAGAACTTCTGGGACGAGATGGGCAACGGTGACCCTTCGCAGGTGCACACCCATCTCTTCAACCAGATCTTCCGGGTCTTCGATATTCCCGCCCAGGAACTGGAACGGTCGCTCACCGCCAACGCCTTGCTGTCGGGAAACCTCGCCGTGTTCCTGTGCCGGTACCGGCACCTGTATCCGGAAGCCGTCGGATTCCTCGGGATGACCGAATGGCTGGCGCCCGAACGCTTCGTCCATGTCGTGCACGCCTGGGAACGGCTCGGGCTGCCCGACGTCGGCATCGTCTACCACAAGCTGCACATCACCATCGACTCCCGGCACGCGGCCGGCTGGTTCCACAACGTGGTCGTCCCCGCCGCCGCCTCCGAGCGCATGCGCCGGGCGATCGCCCGAGGAGCACTGTGGCGGCTCAACTCCTCCGCCCGCTACCTCGACGAGCGCATGCCCGATCTCGCCGCCCACCGACCGGTCTGACAGGAAGGAATCAGTGCCATGACAGTCGGCCCCCAAGGCTTCTCGATCATCGATCTCCCTCCGGCGACACCGGAGACGCTGGACAGCTACGACAATCTCCCCGTCGACCCGTTCATGGGCAACGGCACGCGCCACAAGCGGTTCACGCAGTACCGGCTCTCGCCGAAGCCCGGACCGGACGGGCGCTGGACCTACGAGAAGCTGCCGCACCGCGACTACATCACCTACACCAAGTACAACAACGTGGCCGGCGGCATCCGCCGCCCCTACGAGCCGGTCACCGTCGACTTCACCCCGCTGGTCACCGTCGGCGCGGAGGCACTCGATCTGGACCGCAGCCACGACTGGCAGATCAACATCCATCAGAACCGCAGCACGGCCAGTGGCGAGCGCTGCGCGCCGATCACTCCGGAGGGTGTGCACAGCGACGGGCACGAGTACATCATGATCGCCGTGCTGTGTCGGAACAACGTCGCCGGAGGCGAGACCCGCCTGTGGATGCCGGACGGCGACACACCGTTCTGGACGGGCACACTGGCGGCGGGGAAGGCCGTCCTCCTGGACGACGCCGCGGTCAAGCACGAAGCCACCGACGTCACCTCCGCCGACGGCGGCCCCGGCCACCGGGACATCGTGATCGTCGCCTACTCCACCTGGGAGAACAGGTGGTACGGCGAGGAGTACGAAGAGGCTGCCCTCACCGACGGCCCGACGAACTGACCTGCGGCGAAGGCCGGTTCATGGGCGACTTCGTGAAGTACCAGGCACTCGGCAACGACTACCTGATCGTCGACCCCCGAAGCGGCGGTACAGGTCTGGGCACGGAGCCCGCCCCCGAGGCCGTCCGGCTGCTCTGCGACCGGCACCGCGGAGTCGGCGCCGACGGACTGCTCTTCGGACCGCTGGAGGAGCCCCGGCCCGGCACCGCCACACCGCTGCGCATCTTCAACGCGGACGGCAGCGAGTGCGGGATGAGCGGCAACGGACTGCGCATGTTCGCGCTGTACCTCGCCGCACGCTATGTCAAGGAGTGGCGTACGGGGATGCGGTTCACCATACGCACGCCCGGCGGTGACGCGGCGGTCCGGATCACGGACGTCACCGACGGGCGGGTGCGCGTGGGCATGGGCCGGGCGCGCTTCACCACCGGCCAGGGCACGGGCGACGGTGGCGCGGCGAGCACCGTCGTCCCGCTGGCGGGCGCCGGACCTGGCGACGAGGTCACCGTCACCGACCTGCACCTCGGCGTTCCCCACACCGTCGTCTTCAGGGACGCGATCGACGGTGAGCTGGTGCAGCGCCTGGGCCCCGCCCTGGCCTGGCACCCCCGCCAACCCGAGGGCACCAACGTGGAGTTCGTGCGCGTCCACGACGACCGCACGCTGGACATCGCGGTCTGGGAGCGGGCCGCCGGCCCCGTACCCGCGTCGGGCAGCGGTGCGTGCGCCGCGGCGGCCGTGGCACACGCACGCGGCCTCGTCGGCCCCGACGTGACGGTCCGCATGCCCGGTGGCGAGATCGACGTCAGCGTGGCGCGGGACGGCCGGATCAGCTCGACCGGCACCGCGCAAGAAGTGATGACAGGAGTGCTGTCGCCGTCACTGCGCAAGGAACTGGCCCGGCGGGGCGGGGGGATCGAGCCGTAGGGAAGGCTGGGAAGGGACGGGAAGGGAGGGGCACATGAACATCACGAACCTCACACAGGTCCCCGGGGCGTGCCCGCTGGACTGCCCTGACGGCTGCAGCTGGCAGGTGACGGTCCAGGACGGCGAAGCCGTCGCGCTGCGCGGCACCCCGGACCACCCCTACACCCGGGGCACCTTGTGCGTGAAGGTCAACCAGTTCCTGGAGCACACCCGCGCCCCCGACCGGCTGCTCCACCCCCTGCGGCGCGTCGGCCGCAAAGGGGAAGGCCGGTTCGAGCGCATCAGCTGGGACAGCGCCCTCGACGAGATCGCCCGGAGGCTGAAGCAGACGATCGAACGCCACGGCGGCGAGGCGATCTGGCCGTACCAGGGCACGGGCACCCTGGGCTTCCTCCAGGGCCTCCAGGGACGCGCCGGCAGCCGGCTGTGGAACGTCCTGGGCGCCTCGCGCCACGACATGACGATCTGCTCCATCGCCGGTCTCGTCGGCCTCCGGTACACCCTCGGCGTCAGTACGGGCATCGACCCGGAGAGCCTGGTGCACTCCCGGCTGGTCCTGCTGTGGGGGAGCAATCCCCTCACGAGCCACCACCACCTGTGGAAGGTGGTCCAGCGCGCGCGCAAGAACGGCGCGCACATCGTCGTCGTCGACCCGGTCCGCAGCCGTTCCGCGGCCCAGGCCGACGAACACATCGCGCCCCTCCCGGGCTCGGACGCCGCGCTCGCCCTGGGCCTGATGCACGTCGTGCTGCGAGAGGGCGCCGAGGACCGGGAGTACCTGGCCGCCCACACCGTGGGGTGGGAGGAATTCCGGCAGCGGGTGCTGGAGTACGACCCCGAGCGCACGGCGCGGGAGACGGGCGTGACCGAGGAGGAGATCGTCCGACTCGGCCGGCGCATCGCCCGCAGCAGGCCCACCGCCCTGCGGGTGTCGCAAGGCATCCAGCGCCACGCCGGCGGCGGCACCGCCCTGCGGACCCTCGCCTGCCTGCCCGCCGTCACCGGGGACTGGCAGCGGCCCGGCGGCGGACTCCTCTACTCGACCGACGGCTACTTCGGCGCGAACCGCGAAGCCCTCTACCGGGACGACCTGCTGCGCCACCCCGTGCGCACCCTGTCCATGACGCGGCTGGCCGAAGGGCTGCTGGAGACGGACGACCCGCCCGTCGAAGCGCTGGTCGTCTACGGCGCCAACCCGCTGACCAGCTCCCCCGACCAGAACCGGATCCGCCGCGGCCTCGCCCGCGAAGACCTCTTCACCGTGGTCATGGACCACTTCCAGACCGACACCGCCGACTACGCCGACATCCTGCTGCCCGCCACCATGCAGACCGAGCACCTGGACGTGCACGACGGCTACAGCCACCTGTACATCGCCTGGAACGAACCGGCCGTCGCCCCGCCGGGGGAGTGCCTGTCCACCACCGAGACCTTCCGGCGCCTGGCCCGGGCCATGGAGCTGACGGAACCGGCGCTCTACGCCGACGACGAAGAGCTGGCGGCCGAACTCCTCGACTCACCGCACCCGTCCCTGAACGGCATCACCGTCGACACGCTGCGCACCAAGGGATGGGCCCGGCTCGCCTACCCGGACGAGTTCGTACCCTTCGCGAACGGATTCCCCACCCCCTCGGGAAAGCTGGAGTTCGTCTCGGAGACCGCCCGCGCGGACGGCCACGACCCCGTGGCCGGACACGTTCCGGCGAGCGAGACCGACGACGCCGAACTGGCGCGGTCCTTCCCCCTCGTCCTCCTCTCCGTCGCGAACCACTTCTTCCTGAACACCGTCTTCGCGAACAAACCCGAACTGCGCCGCCGGGCCGGCCCGCCGTACGTCGTACTGCACCCGAAGGACGCCGCGGTGAGCGGCATCTCGGCCGGCGACCGCGTCCGGGTCGGCAACCAACGGGGCGCCTTCGAAGCCCTGGCCAGGATCGACGACGTGGTGCGCCCCGGGGTCGCCATGACGACGAAGGGCCACTGGCTCAAGTTCACCGGCGGCTCCGGCCCCAACGCGACCATCGACGAACGTGACGCGGACATGGGCGGCGGAGCGGTCTTCCACGACAACCGCGTACGGATCACGCCCCTCGCCCGGAGCGAGGACGACAGCAGTGAGGACGGCGGATGAAGTTCCGACGACTGGGCCGCAGCGGGCTCCAGGTCAGTGAGATCGCCTACGGCAACTGGGTCACACACGGAGCCCAGATCGACGACGACCGGGCCGTGGAGTGCGTGCACGCGGCACTGGACGTCGGCATCACCACCTTCGACACGGCCGACATGTACGCGGCCACGGCCGCCGAGACCGTGCTCGGCAAGGCGCTGAAGGGGCAGCGCCGGGAGTCCCTGGTGATCTCGACCAAGGTGTTCTTCCCCACCGGCCCCGGACCGAACGACGGCGGCCTGTCCCGCAAGCACATCACCGAGGCCGTCAACGCCTCGCTGACCAGGCTCGGGACCGACTACATCGACCTCTACCAGGCACACCGCTTCGACGAGCGGACCCCGCTGGAGGAGACGCTCAGAACCTTCGACGACCTCGTGCGGCAGGGCAAGGTCCTCTACATCGGCGTCTCGGAGTGGACCGCCGACCAGATCGCCCGGGCCGTGAAGCTCACCGGTGAACTGGGCCTGGAACGGTTCGTCTCCAACCAGCCCCAGTATTCGATGCTCTGGCGCGTCGTCGAACCGGAGATCGTGCCCCTGTGCGAACGGGAAGGGCTCAGCCAGATCGTCTGGTCGCCCCTCGCCCAAGGCGTGCTCACCGGCAAGTACCTGCCCGGACGGCCGCCGCCCGCGGGGTCGCGCGCCACGGACGAGGCGGGTGCCCGCTGGGTGAAGACCTTCCTGCGCGACGAGGTGCTGGAGCGGGTGCAGCAACTGGCCCCCGTCGCCCGGGAGCTGGACCTGACCCCGGCCCAGCTCGCCGTAGCCTGGACGCTCCAGAACCCGAACGTCGCCGCGGCCATCGTGGGTGCCTCCCGGCCGGAGCAGGTACGCGACAGCGCGAAGGCGGCGGGCGTCACCATCGACCCGGCGGTCATGCGGCGTATCGACACCGTCCTCGGCCCGATCGTCGAACGCGATCCCGCCAAGGTGGACAGCGCCGAATAGAACCCGCCCTTCCCACCTCCATTCCGCCGAGTACCTGGGGACGCCCATGACCTTCGACCCGTTGGAACTGCTCGAGTGGCGGCAGGGGCGGGAAGCCGACGCCACGTACAGCCTGGCCGACAGCGGCTGCCGGCCGATCCGGCTGCGCGAGCTGCTCGGCGACGAACAGACGCTGGGCCGGCTCCTCGACAGCGAGCTGAGCTATCCGCCGACGTGCGGCACGGACGAGCTGCGCGCGCGGATCGCCCAGTGGCACACCGGGAGCACCGACCACGCACCGCAGGTCATCGTCACCGTCGGGGCGGCCGAGGCCAACGCGGTCACCGTCGACACCCTGATCCGCCCCGGGGACCACTTGGTGGCGATGTCGCCCGGCTACCGCCAGATCTGGGGTGCGGCCCGGAACCTGGGCGCCGACGTCGACGAGGTCCCCCTGGACCCCGAGCGCGGCTGGCGGCCCGACATCGACGCCCTGGCCCGCGCGGTCCGCCCGGACACCCGGGCCATCGTGGTGACGACCCCCAACAACCCGGTCGGCACCGTCCTGACCGAAGAGGAGATACGGGCGATCGTCTCCGTCGCCGACCGGGCCGGCGCCTGGATCTTCTCCGACGAGGTGCACCGCGGCACCGAATTCCGCACCGACGAGCTCAGCCCCACCTTCTGGGGCCACTACGACCGCGTCGTGTGCGTCGGCAGCCTCTCCAAGGCGTTCGGCATGCAGGGGCTGCGCCTCGGCTGGCTGATCGCACCACCCGGACTCCTCCCGCGGCTCCGCCAACGGCACGAGTACGCGACCCTCTCCGCCTCCGGGACGGCGATGACGCTGGCGGAGCTGGCGCTCGAACCGCCCACCCGCGCCCGGCTGCTGGACCGCTACCGCGGCTTCCTGCGCGAAAGCTGGACCCATATGCAGCAGTGGGTCGACTCCCATGCCCCCCTGCTCTCGGTCGTGCCGCCCCAGGCCACCGCCCTGGCGTTCGTCCGCTACCACCTGGACCTGCCCAGCACCGATGTCGCCGAGGCCCTGCTGGCCCACGGCAAGGTGCTGGTCAGCGCCGGGGCCCACTTCGGGACCGAGCACCACCTGCGGATCACCTACGGGCAGGAACCGACCCAGCTGGCGGCGGCGCTGGAGAAGACCTCGTACGCACTGAAGGAACTGAGCGCGTGAACCCCACCAAACTCCCGCTGATCGACGCCGAGGAACTGGCGCGCCGCCTGCCCATGCCACGGGCGATCGAGGCACTGGACCGGGCCCTGCGCGCCGGGCTGGACCCCGAGGCGGACGTTCCGCGCACCGCGCTCGACACCCGGGCGGGCCAGCTCCTGCTGATGCCGGCAGCGTCGTCCTCGTACGTCGGGGTGAAGATCGCCGCGGTCGCGCCCGACAACCCCGCCCGCGGCCTGCCGCGCATCGTCGCCTCCTATCTCCTCATGGACGCGGCCACGCTCTGCCCGACGGCCCTGATCGACGGCTCAGCCCTGACCCTGCTACGGACGCCCGCGGTCTCCGCCGTGGCCGTGGACCATCTGGCGCCCGCGGACGCCGAACGGCTCGTCGTCTTCGGAGCCGGACCCCAGGCATGGGGTCACGTGGAGGCGGTCAGGGCCGTACGCCCCATCTCCTCGGCCGGTGTCGTCGCGCGCCGCCCGGAGCGGGCGGCCGAACTGGTCGAGCGCTGCCGGGCGTCGGGTCTGCCCGCGGAGGCCGTCCCACCGCAGGCCGTGGCGACCGCCGACGTGGTCGCCTGCTGTACGACGGCGCGGACGCCGCTGTTCCCCGCCGCGGCGGTCGCGGACCACGCGGTCGTCGTGGCGATGGGATCGCACGAACCGACGGCCCGCGAGGTCGACGGTGCCCTCGTCGCCCGCGCCACCGTCGTCGTCGAGGCGCGCACCGCGGCGCTGCGTGAGGCGGGCGACCTCCTGATCCCCTTGCGTTCGGGCGACGTCGACACCGGGGTGATCGCGGGCAACCTGTCCGAACTCGTGCGAGGAACGGTGGACGTCGCGCCCGGGCGGCCAAGGCTGTTCAAGGGCACGGGCATGGCGTGGCAGGACCTGGTGGTGGCGGCTGCCGTCGTCGACGGGGCCTGGTGAGCGAGCGGGGTGGAGGGGCGCGCTCCGGGCGATGACATTCCGTACCCGACGGTGCGGGACTTCACCGCTGTCCGGAGCGAGGAGACCGTGGCCCGGGGCGGTGCGCCCGTCGGTCAGACCTGGTCGGGCCCGCGATAGGGCAGTGTCTGGCTGTAGACGACGCTCGTGGTCGTGCTGCCGAAGCCCGCCAACTCGTCCACGAGCGTTTCCAGATGCTCCATGGAAGTCGCGGCCACTTTCAACGTGTAGCAGTCGTCGCCGGCGGTGCGCAGGCACTCCAGGATCTCCCGGCGCTCGGCGAGGAGCCGGCGCAGCGGTTCGTGGCGGTTCCCCGGGTACTTGAGCCGGACGACGGCGAGCACGGGGTAACCGGGGTTGCCGCCGCAGTCCGTAGGCATGGCCGACGGGCCGCTCGCCTGAGGCAGCGGGATCACACGGTCATCTCCGCGCTGGCACCTTGCTCGGCGAGAGCCGGGCCGAGCAGGGTGACGGCACGTGGAGCGTCATGGACGGGGCTGCCCTGTGCCGTACCCGGATTCGTGACCTGCCTCAAGGGCTGGGAACAGCACAGCGCATGACGTGAGTTCAGCCGCCGTGGGCGGCCGACAGCTCGGCTGTCTCCTCCACGATCGACCGGGCGAGCAGGTCGAGGTCCGGCACGGCGACCGCGTCGGCGAGCAGGCCGTAGCAGACGCGGTCCTCGTAGGTGGTGATGCCGACCGCGAGGGACTGTCCGGGTGCGAGCGGGGCGAGGGGGTAGGCCTCGCGGACGGGGCTGTTCGCGAGCTTGAGGCCATGGACGCCGCGCAGCGGGACGCTGGAGACGAGCAGGTCGTAGAAGAGGCGGCCCGAGCGGGCGATCAGGCGGCCGCCGAAGCGGTGGCCGAGGGGCGGGATGAAGTCGGCGAGCAGCGCGACGGCGCCCGCGCCGTCGGCGGGCCCCGCCTGCTTGTTGCGCTCCATGGCCTCGCGTACGGCGCGCAGGCGGGCGAGGGGCTCGGCCTCGTCGACGGGGAGCCGGGTCAGATAGCCGGAGAGCCTGTTGCCCGAAGCGCCCGGGTTGCCCGGGTCGCGCAGCGACACGGGGACGAGGGCCCGGGGGCGTACGCCGTCGCTGCCGTCGCCGCGCTTGTCGAGCCAGCGCCGCATGCCGCCCGCGAGGACGGCGAGGAGGATGTCGTTGAGGGTGCCGCCCGTGGCCGCGCGGACGCGGTTCACGTCGCGCAGGTCGACGGTCACCCCTTCGGCGCGGCGGGCGCCGGTGCCGCGGGAGACGAAGGCGGGGGAGGAGTGCACGTCCCAGGCGGCGCCGACCATGGCGGAGGCGATGGACAGGCCGCGTTCGGCATCGGTGACGGCGCCGCGCAGCAGGCCGGGCAGGGAGCGCGGATCGGGCAGGCGCAGCAGGCCGGAGCCGCTCTTCCGCGGCTGTGGCGCGGCGGTGCCGGCCGGAGCGGGTGCCCCGTCGAAGAGCGACAGGACGTACGAGGCCGCGCGCAGGCCGTCCGCGTGGGCGTGGTGGAAGGTGAAGAGGACGGCGAAGGACGTGCCGTCCGCGGCGGGCAGTACGTGCGCCGCCCACGGCGGCCGCTCCCGGTCCAGGGGCTGCTGCATGAGGGTTCCGGCGGCCGCGTAGAAGTCCCGCACGGGCGCGCTGAGATGGATGTGGTCCAACGGGTCGAAGTCGGGGGCGACATGGCGGGCGGCGGCGCCGACGGGAATCAGGACGGAGCGTATGCGGGTGTTCAGCCCTGGGGTACGGGCGGCGCGGGCGGCGAGCAGCCCTGCGGCGCGCTCGGCGGCGTCCGGGGTGTCGGCGTCGAAGACGAAGAGCCCGCCCATGTGCAGGGGATGACCGGCGGACTCGATGTTCCAGAAGGCGAGGTCGAGCGGGGTGAGCGGTTCGGGGAGCACTGCAGAGGTCACGGGGTGTCTCCGAGGTTACGGGGCATGGGGGCGGCTCGCGCGTCGGGTGTGCCGGAGGGCGACGCTGTTGGGCGCAAACGACCAGAAGTCAAACGCCGTCGGTCGACTACGGTCAAGTACGCCCAAGGCACGCTGGGTTAACAGCGCATTACGGGCGACTGTTTCCAGCCCCCGCCCTCGCTTCCGCGTGAACGGAGTTGGCCTGGAAAGGCGCGGCACTCAGTGCCACGCTGATGGTAGGCCGACGAGAGGGGTTACCCGTGGTCGACGGATCGCTGATGGTGGCGGGTTCCGGAATCAAGGCTTCGCTGCCTCTGCCGCGGGCGGCCACCGGCCGGATCGGGCGAGCGGATCATGTCGTGTGCTGCGTGCCCGACCCCGTGGCGGACGTATGGATTCGCGAGCACGGCAGGTCTTCGGACGACCTGTACCGGCTGTACGGCAAACGGCAAGGCGGCCGGGATCCGGAGTGGGGCCGGCGGTTCTCGCTGTCGGCCGCGCCGACCGGAAATGGCTATGGGCCGGCTCACAGTTGAGGTTGACCTTGGGGCAGGGTGGAGGCTCCTCGCATCGGCACGACGCCGACCTGGGCACCACGACGCGAAGGAGCCAACCACCATGTGCACCACTGTTTCCGGCCGGACACAGGACCGCCCGGAGCTGCGGAAGGCGATCGAGGAACTGGTCGAGTCCGGCTTCCTCGGGGTCCAGCTCCGGGTGAACGACGACCAGGGCGAGTGGGTCGGCAGCGCCGGCGTGCGCGAGCTGGGCCGGAGTGACAAGCCGCTGACCGACGGGCACTTCCGTATCGGCAGCACCACCAAGAACTTCATCGCCACCTCGGTGCTCATGCTTGTGGCCGAGGGAAGGATCGGCCTGGACACCCCGGCCGGTGACTACCTGCCCGAGTTCGGTCTCGACCCGCGGATCACTGTGCGGATGCTGCTCCAGCACACCAGCGGGATCTTCAACCACACCGGCGAGCTCTACGAGGACGGGACGATCGTGCTGGGGGTCCCCTGGCAGGGCAAGGAGTGGGTGGACAACCGGTTCAAGACCTACCTGCCCGAAGAGCTGGTGCGGCTGTCGTCGTCCAGGCCGGCGCGGTTCGCGCCGGGCACGGGCTGGAGCTACGCGAACACCAACTACGTGCTGGCCCGGCTGGTGGTCGAGAAGGTCACCGGCCGTTCGTTCGCCGAGGAGTTGCAGCGGCTGATCCTGGGACCCCTGGGAATGACCGGCACCGTGGCCCCGGGCACCTCACCGGAGATCCCCGAACCGCACAACCACGGCTACTACCGCTACGAGGACGCCGGGCAGGAGCGGACGGTCGACGTCACCCGCCAGAACCCGTCCTGGGTCGGCGCCGGTGGTGACATGATCTCGACCACCCGGGACCTGCACACGTACTTCTCCGCACTGATGGGCGGCAAGCTCCTGCCTGCCGAGCTGCTGGCCGAGATGCGCACGCCGGAGGCGACCGTCGGCTACGGCCTGGGGGTGTTCGCGCAGGAAACGGAGTGCGGCACGGTCTTCCACCACAACGGCGCCACCATGGGCTCGGCGGCGCTGATGTACAGCACGGCCGACGGCAGCAAGACCCTGACCGCCGGGCTGACCTGGGTGGACGACGCCGACCTGTCGATAGCGCCGGCATTCCTGACCGCCCAACAGCGTTTCGTCCACGAGGTGTTCTGCGGCAAGCTGTGCTGATGAGGAACGGGATCACGATCGGGCAGGCGGCGGCCTTCGTCGGCGTCACGGTGAAGACGGTGCGGCACTACCACAAGCTCGGCCTGGTCGAGGAGCCGGAACGCGACAGCTCCGGCTATAGGCGGTACGGATCCGGCGAGCTGCTGCGGCTGGTGCAGGTACGGACGTTGGCCGCCGCGGGCGTGCCGCTGGCCGGGACCGGCCCCATGCTCGACGCCGACGCCGCGCGGTTCGGCGCCGGGCTCGCCGACGTCGAGCGGCAGCTCACCGAACGTATCGACGAGCTGGTCGCCCGCCGCGACACGCTGCGCCGGCTCGCCGACGGCGACCGGGCCCTGCTGCCCGACCGCGCCTGCGCGGTCCTGGACCGGATGCCCGGCCTCGGCTTCGGCCCCGACTACGTGGCCGCGCAACGGGAGGCCCTGGTGCTGGCCCGGGCGCTGGTGCCGGAGGGCTTCGACGGCTTCCTGACCCAGCTCGAACACCGGCTGGACGACCCCGAGTACGTCGACCTGACCAAGCGCGGCTGGGAGGCTGAGTCCTGGGAACCGGACGACCCGCGGATCGAGGAACTCGCGACCGCCATGGCCGACCACTACCTCGCCAACCCCGCGGTGCAGGGGGATCCCGCCGGCCTGCGGGCCTGGGCGAAGGCGTCGGCCCAGTACAAGCTGATCAACACCCACCGCCAGGACCAGGCACCGGTCGCGGCCCGGCTGACCGCGCTCACCGAGGCCAGGCTCCGTGCTGCGGGCGTACCCATGCCGCACCGATGACGGAATCCTCAGCACCTGGCCGAGGGCTGTTTCGAAACACTGGCGGCGGGGGGCGGTCAGTCCTGCGCGGCGTCCAGCAGGTTGTCGAACGCGGCGGCCACCGCGAGGCTCTTGGCGATGTTCTTGGGGCTGGCCTCCGGGTTGAGGCCGCCGTACCAGACGTTCGCTTGCACCTGGTACTTCGCGATGTACGGGATCGCGTCGTCGGAGGCCAGGCCGGGGTAGCCGACCGCGACGTCGGTGAACATGTAGTCGATCCAGGGGGTGGCGAAGCGGATGACGTCGATGACGTAGGGCTTGAACTCGTCGCTGTAGGTCGCGCAGAAGAGCACGTGCCGGCCGTCGTTGACGAGTGCGACACGCAGGTCGTGGACCGTCCCGAGGCGGCTCTCCCAGTAGGGCGCCTCGATGCAGGCCTTCTCGGCGCGCTCCAGGAAGACGGCAGGGCCGGTGGGCTGGATGACCGGTGCGAGCAGGGTGAACTCGGACCGGTTCACCGCTCGCAGGCCGACACCGTCGGTCTGGGTGCGGGGGCTCTGGAAGTTCTTGGCGATCTCCTCGACCGGTACGTCCGGGGAGATGGGTTGGTAGGTCGACGGGTCGAAGTCGTACATCGGGGTTCTCTTTCGACAGGGTGCGACGGGGTTCGGCGGGATTCCACAGGATTCGACAGGAGACGTCAGGACGGGTCGGGAAGCACGTCGGCTGCCGTGGCCGGTTCGGCGCGGTGCTGGCCGTTCAGCTCGTGACGCAGCACGGACGAGCGCCGGTACACCTCTTTGCGGACGGTCTGGATCGGGCCGATCGGTACGTGCTCCGGCGGGCAGCGCCAGGGCGTGAACGAGAGGGCGTCGGCGGCGGCGAGGTTGTCCTCGCCGCCGATGTCCTGGCGGGGGAAGCGCAGTCTGGCGACCGTCACGAACGGGGACTCGTGTTCCTCCCATTCGACGGTGAGGTCGTCGACGGGCATGGACTCCAGGGACGCGCACAGCTGCACCTGGAAGTCGAACTCGTGGTCGGACCGGGAGAGTTCGTCGACCAGGGCGGGCCGGAAGACCTCGTCCCGGCTCATCGGGTCGAGGTCGCGGGCCTGTACGCCGGCCGCGGACCTCTCCGTCGGGCGGATGCGCAGTTTGGCGATGTAGTCGCCGTGGCGCACCGCGCCCATGGAGAAGAACGAGCTGAGGAGGAGGTTCTGCCAGCGTGCCTGCGCGCCCAGCCGCAGCATCGCGCCGAGCTCGTCCCAGGCCCACTCCTCCGGTGGCAGTGTGCCGTACCCGGTCACCCAGTCGTAGTACATCCGGTGGTTGCCCCGGCGGCCGTCGAGCCGGTACTTCGGCAGGTCGATGAAGAGTTTCGAGAGGAAGGTGTAGTGGGCCGCGGTGTTGCAGAAGAAGACGGGCCCGTTGATCATGTTGAAGTCCATGGTGTGGCTCGCGGTCTCGTCCGGCAGGGTGGTGGTGGAGTCCACCCCGAAGACCTTGGTGGCCATGCCCACGATGTTGCCGAGCATCCGGTCGGCGCCCAGGTGGGACAGCCCGTTGGAGTAGCGGACCAGCGCGTCGTGCGTCCCGGGCCTGCCGTAGAGGCCCTGGGCGTACTCCGGCGGGACGCCGTCGAGGATCTCGAAGGTGCCGCGCACCAGTCCGTACGCCTTCGCGTGGGCGAAGCGGACCGCGCGGTTCTCGCCCTCGCCCTCCATCGAGCCTTTCTCGAAGTTCTCGACGACGTCGATGGCCTGTTGCAGGTGACGGTCGAAGTCCGGTTCCGGCGGCACGGCATCGGGTGAGTACCGCACGGGGGTGAAGTGCGTCTTGGGCGGTGTCACCTGTCGTCCTCCGGTCTCGATGAGGGGCGCGTGGCGGATGGGTCGTCAGCCGGGTCGGGCAGCGTGGTGAGCCACTTGAGCGCGGTGAGGCCGGGCAGGAAGCAGTACTCGCCACCGCGCACGGTCACGAACCGGGGCAGCCCGGTGAGCCTGCGGCGGACCGGCCGGGCCGGGACGGTGTGCACGCCGGTGCCGTCGTTGTTGCCGACCAGCGGGTCCCGCTCGGTGCCGAGGCCTGCGAAGTCGCCGTCGTTGAGCCACACTTGTTGCACGAACTCGTACTGCCGGGACAGGCTGGCGCCCATGAAGACGAAGATGATCCCGCGCTCCGCGCCGTCGTCTTCGAGGATCCCGTCGGGCAGCAGCGGGCCGTACGCGGCGCCGCGCCGCAGCACGCGGTGGATGCCGGTCGCGACCACGCTGTCCGTGAGGCCGTCCCTCGGGTTGGCGCGCCGGATGTGAGCGCCACGCGGCACGCACAAGCCGCGTGGGTCGTCGTGGTAGCGGAAGTCGTTGTTGCGCATCGGGTCGGCGCCCAGCTCCGGATCGTCGTGGTCCGGCGCCAGCGCGAGCGGCGCGCCGCTGCGCCAGCGACCGACGATCTTGGCCGCGAGCAGTTCCTCGTCCTCGGCCGAGCGGGCGTTGTCGTGCAGGTACCGGCGGAACCCGGCGACGTCGGCGTGCAGCTGCCGGAAGGCCAGATAGCAGCCGTTGCGGCCGAGCACGTCCGGGGCCGGACCCTTCGGTGGCGTTCCGGATTCGTCCGGGTGGCCGAAGAGGAACTCGCCGGGCTGGACGGCGTCCTGACCGGGCAACGGCTGATCGGCGCTGCCGGTCAGGTACGGGCTGGAGATGCCGTCCCGGAATCCGAAGTGCTCGCGCCCGGTGACCGGGACGCCGACGTCGAGCCGGTAGACCAGCTTCACCCCGGCCAGCCGCCCGGCCGTGTCCACCGGCTCGCGCAGCCCCTCGAGGGTACCCGCGATGATCATCACGCCGATGTGTACGTCAGGGCCGCCGAGCGGGGGGATCCAGCCGCTGGGGTCATTGGCACCGAGGTCGCCGAGTACTTCCTTGCGGGCGGCCATGCCGACCCGGAACTCCTCGGAGAAGGAGGCGAGCGAGTCCTGCGGCACGCCCAGCCGGGCCAGTCCCCGGTAGCTGAAGGCGATGTTGAGGGTGAACGGGCGGGGCCGCTCCCAGTCCTCCGCGCTGGTGATCTTCGGCAGGACGTCGCTCAGCGACCGCTTCGTCGCGGCCGGGTCCTCGATCCGGTACAGGAGGTAGACACCGTGGTAATCGTCCGGGCGGCGGCGCAGCACGGTGCCCTGGATGTCGTCCAGCTCCAGGGCCGGCGCCGCGCCCTGACTGAGTCCGCTCACCCCTGCGGGTCGAACTGCCGGGTGGTTTCGAACATCGGGGAACCTCCTCGATATTCCTGCAAATGTGGACATATTATGCGCCGCGGGTGCCGGCATCGACGAGAATCCACTCGCCGTGTCGCGATGGCGGGACCCGTGCGCTTCATCGCCACTCGGATGGCCCGGCCGGTGCGTCGCGGCACGCCTGAAGGCTGGGGCTGTTCGGGGGACGGGCGGCGCGCGGTGCGTGCCGCCGCGGGATGTGGCGGGCGCGGTGTGCACGGTGGTGTGTATGAAAGAACGGGCCGGTGGGCTGGGGGAGAGGCTGCTGCGGGAGCGCGACCGGCCGCGGTGGGTGCGCGAGTCGGCGTACTCGTGGCAGTTGGTGGTACTGACCGTCTGCGTCGGCGCTTTTTCCAGGCGGCCGGCCAGGCGGTCGGCCTGGCCGTCGGCCTGGCCGTCGGGCCGACACTGGGCGGCGTCCTGGTGGCCACGGTGGGCTGGCGCTGGGTGTTCTGGATCAATGTGCCGGTCGGCATCGCCGCCGTGGCCATGGGCCGCCTCTTGCTGCCGCCCACGGGGCGACGGTCCACTGACATCCGTGTGGACCTGCCCGGCATGACCTGGCTGGCATCAGGGGCGGCGGCACTGCTGGGCGGGGTGTCCGTGTTCTCCGGCCTGCCCGTGCCCGGCTGGGCGGGCGCCGCACTGGTCGTCGCCTCGTCGGTGCTGTGGTGGGGATTCGTACGGCGTGAGCGCCGCGCCCCCGCACCGCTGGTATCGGTAGGGCTGATGCGCGACCGACGGATCTCCTGGGGGCTGCTCGGCGCGCTCGCCGGATACCTGGTGCTGTTCGGGCCGCTGGTGCTGGTACCGCCGGCGCTCGTCAGGCACCCCGGTGCGGACGAGATGAGGGTGGGTCTGCTGCTCAGCCCGCTGGCGGTCGGGTTCGCGCTCGCGGCCAACACACAGGAGGCGGTGCTGCCGTCGCGGCGGCGGGCGGGCGCCCCGGTCCCTTCACGGACCCGGGGCGCCCAGGCGCCCACGCCTCGGCCTGACCGTGGTGGTTCAGATGCGGTCGGCGGCGATGAGGAGGTAGTGGAAGCTGCCTTCGCGGTACGCGGTCAGGAACGGGTCCTCCACGCCGGTGGCGAGGGAGGACCGGGCGCGCAGCTCCCAGTACGGGATCGTGGCGGCCGTGAGGTCGACGACGTTGATGGGCACGAGGCCGTTCGCGGCCATGGCCTTGAAGTAGGCGCTGCGGGGGTGGATGTTGCATGTGTAGTGCTCGTCGATGCGGCTGACCGCCTTGGAGCGCAGGCCCGTGACGTCGTTGGAGCAGCCGGTGATGGTGACGTAGCGGCCGCCGTACGCCAGCTGGCGGGCGTGCTCGGCGAAGAGCTCGTGGAGGTCCACGTACATGGTGGACTCGTTGTTCCAGATGCCCTGGAAGTCCCCGGTGGGGAAGCCGGTGTCCAGCATGTTGCGGAAGTGGTAGCGGACCTTGTCGTCCACGCCGCGCTTGTGGGCCTGGCCGTTGGCGAAGTCGACCTGGGACTGGGAGATGGAGATGCCGTCGACCTGGCAGCCGAAGCGGGCGTTGGCCATGATGCTGGTGCCGCCGCGGCCGCAGCCGGCGTCCAGCAGGCGCTGATCGGGCGCGATCGGGCCCAAGTGGTCGAGGAGGACGTCGGCCTGGGCCGACTCCAGGCGGTGGAGCTCCTCGATGATGCGTGCGTCCCGGGTCTCCTCCGGGCCCTCCAGGACGGACGGGTCGTAGTCGCCCAGCCCGTAGTGGTGGTGGTAGAGGCCGTCGACGTCGCCCAGGCGCAGGTTCACCGGGTCCTTCTCGTTGTTCCAGTACTCCGCGACGGACTTCTGGTAAGCGGTGCGAAGGACGCCGGCGGGGGCGGGCGTGGTCGTCATGGGTGCTCCTTACGACATGCGTGATGCATGGGGGGATGTGTGTGGTGACAGGGGAGAAGGGCGCAGGTCTACGCGCCGGCGTAGCGAGGGCTGCCGCTGTGCCATTCGCGGTTGCCGCCGAGCCAGGCCCACACCCCCGCGAGGAACCGGCGCAGCTGGGGCGATCCGGTGAGGGCGAGGACCGCGGCCTCCGCCTCGTAGGCGCGCACCAGCTCGTCGTGGATCTCCGCGCTCCGCTCGATCGCCTCGCGCGGCGAGCACCGCTCCTCCTCGGCGATCACGATGGGCAGGTTGAACTCCACGCCCGAGGAGTCGTGTTCCTTCGTCATCGAGTAGAGGTCGTTGACGAGCGTGCTGGCCGTGGCGGCCATCGTCACGGCACGGCGCACGCGCGGGTCGGCGTACTCGGTGGCGGGCAGCGCGTAACCGCCCACCACGTCGGTCAGCGCGATGCAGGGGAGGAAGCTGTTGATCTGACGGTGGGCCAGGTATTCGTGGACGCTGGGCATGTGCCCCCGGGACCGCCAGGAGCCCTCCTGGCCGTAGCCGACGAAGAGGACCGCGACCTCGTGCCGCAGCCGGGCCACTTGGGACGGCTCCGCGTACCGGCCCAGGTGATCGAGGCCCGAGCGCAGGGCGACGCGTACGGGGTCGCCGCGCATGTCCCTTTCCCACGCCGGCACGTACCGGGCCGGGAGATGGGCCGGGTCGAGGGCCGCGTAGGCGAGCCCGAGCTGTGAACCGAGGAGTTCGGTCCTGGAGCCCATGGTCTCGTCGTCGCAGTAGTAGTCGTCCGTGGCCCATTCCGCCAGCGCGCACTTCCCCGCCGCCAGCAAGCGGTCCGGGTCGTCGGTGTCGGGGTGGGCCAGCATCATCAGGCGCCCGAAGTCGGCCGCGCGGACGCGGTCGAGCCGCCCGGCGTAGATACCGACCTCGTCGGCCCACTCGATCAGCCGGCCGTTGACCGCCTGGCCGAGTGCCGGGTCGTCGCGGAGCGCGGGCGGGCAGTACAGCTCCGGGACGCCGGTACCGCGCTCGTGCGAGGCGCCCGGGGTGCCGTCGGCCGGCTTCCGGGGCGTGATGCGGGCGGCCGAGGTGCCCAGCCCCGTCGGCCCGGTGGGCACGGTGGCGCCCGTCGGGCGCGGGGCGGTGCTGGGCAGCGCCTTCGGCGCGGAACGGCGGACGCCCTGGTGGTGGGTGAGCAGCGCGGCCGCGAGCCGCGCCGCGTCATGGCGGGCCGTGGGCGCGGTGATCCGGGACAGCAGTGACACAGGAGGCTCTTCTCTCCGTTCCGGGGGCCCGTCAGGACGGGGTGTGGAAGACCTCGACGTTCTCGAGGACGCCGAGCGCGTCGGGGACGAGAACGGCCGCCGAGTAGTAGGTGCTCACCAGATAGGAGATGAGGGCCTGGTCGTTGATGCCCATGAACCGGACGTTCAGACCCGGCTCGTACTCGTCGGAGATCCCGGTCTGCCGCAGGCCGATCACACCTTGCTCGTCCTCGCCCAGACGCATGGCGAGGATGGCGGAGGTGCCCTCCTCCGAGACGGGGATCTTGCCGCAGGGGAGGATCGGCACGCCGCGCCAGGCGGGGACCGCGTGGCCGCCCACGTCGGCGCTGTCGAAGGACAGGCCCCGCTTGTTGCACTCGCGGGCGAAGGCGGAGACGGCCCGGGGGTGGGCGAAGAACGCCTTGGTACCCCGCCGCATGCTCAGCAGCTCATCCATGTCGTCGGGGGTCGGCGGGCCGGAGTGGGTGGAGATGCGCTGGCTGTAGTCGGCGTTGTGCAGCAGACCGAACTCGGGGTTGTTGACCAGCTCGGACTCCTGGCGCTCGCGCAGCGCCTCGATGGTCAGCCGCAGCTGCTGCTCGACCTGGTCCATCGGGTCGTTGTAGAGGTCGGCGACCCGGCTGTGCACCCGGAGGACCGTCTGGGCCACACTCAGTTCGTACTCGCGGGGGGCGAGTTCGTAGTCGACGAAGGTGCCCGGGATCACCGGCTCGCCGGTGTGGCCGGAGGCGAGGGCGATACTCGCCTCGCCCTTCTTGTTCTGCGGGCGCGCCTTCTCGGCCTGGCGCTCGCGGACGTGGGCCCGCAGCCGCTCGTTGCGGCTCACCACTTCCTGGTACGCGGCCCGGGGCAGGGCCAGCACCGTGCACGCCGTCAGCGCGCGCGCCGTGAACTCCCACTCGCCAGGCTCCTCGGCCACCGCCTGCGCGCCGAAGAACGCGCCGTCGGCCAGCACGCCGCGCCGGATCTCCTCGCCGTACTTCCCGGTGCCGGCCTTCTCCACCTTGCCGCGCGCGATCAGGTAGACGTGGTCGACGGCCCCGCCCTGCTCGGCGATCACCCGGCCCGGCTCGTACTCCTGCTGCCGGCAGCGCTCGGCCAGCGCCCGCAGCGCCTCGTCGTCGTGGAACCCGCGCAGCAGCGGCAGTTCCCCGAGCTCCGCGGGGATGACGCGGACCGCGGCCCCGTCCTGGACGAAGGTGATCCGGCCGTCGCCGACCTCGTACGCGAGGCGCCGGTTGACCCGGTACGCTCCGCCCTTCACTTCCCGCCAGGGCAGCATGCGCAGCAGCCAGCGCGAGCTGATGCCCTGCATCTGCGGGACGCTCTTGGTGGTCGTCGCCAGGTTCCGCGCAGCGGCGATCCCCAGGCTGAGCTGTGCCATTCCGGCCTGCTGTTCAGGCTGCTGCCGGTGCGCTGCGGTCGACATCCCGGGACCTTCCATCTGGGCGGTTGCGTCAAGAGGGAGCCCCTGAAGTCACCTGATCAGGCGACGTGGAGCTCCCGCCGCGCAAGTGAAGCAGCGCCTGTTGATGTTGGTCGAAACGGCCGGGGAAGCATCGATGCATCTGAGCCACTGGGCGGATAGGGATCGCGTGGTCCGCTCAGGGTTCCTGGGGTGGCCAATGGTGGTGATTGCGTCAGCTATACAGTGGTAAACCCCATTTTGATCAAGTCAGGACAGGGGTACTCGCGACGGGTCCCGCGCAGCAGATCCCGTGGCCGAGGTGGCTGATAATGGTCTGTCGGGGCGAAGCGGCCACCCGTAGATGTCGCTGGAAACCGCCGGGACGACGACTCTCCGTGCACCTTGCCGGCCCGCCACGTGCAGGGATCCGCGGCAGCGGGAGGCGCGCCTAGGCTGGCACCCGGTACCGGCCTCGACCCAGGAGCGCACATCATGTTCGACCCCGGACAGACGTATCCGTATCCCGACGCCCTGCGGCCGGACGAAGCACCCGCGCCGCACCCGCTGCTCGCGCCGCTGACCGGATTCCTGGGCACCTGGACCGGCCGGGGCCGCGGCGAGTACCCGACGCTCGCCGAGGAGTTCTCGTACGCGCAGGAGGTCACCTTCAGCCACGACGGGCGTCCCTTCCTCCACTACGAGGCGCGCGCCTGGCTGGTCGACGCGGACGGCACCCCGCTGCGGCCGTCGGCCCGGGAGAGCGGCTGGTGGCGGGTGCAGCCCGACGGACGGGTGGAGGCATTGATCACTCAGCCCACCGGCATCGCGGAGATCTCGGTCGGCCGCGCCGGTGACGGCGTGGTCGACCTCACCACCCATGAGGTGGCCCTCGCGCCCACCGCCAAACAGGTCGACGCCACCCGCCGCCGCTACACCCTGACCGACGAGGACACCCTCGACTTCGTCCACGACCTCGCGGCGGTCGGGCAGCCGCTGCAACATCACCTTTCGGCGCGGCTTCGACGCGGGGGCGGACGGTAGGCCGCACTTCCGGGTCGCGGGCGGGGCGGCCGGCCTCGCGAACCGGGCGGGCGCCCTGATCCGCGCGACATGGCTACGGGCCGCCTGGCTTCGCTCCGGCATGCGGGCTTTGCCCCGTATGAAGTATCAAGTCGGCGTCTCCGCACCGGATTTCGGCTGAACAGAACCGTCCGCACGCCACCGCGCGTCGTCCGGCTGGAGAGTGGCGGTCCGAGCCCGGAGGAGCGAGACGGTGAGCACGGAGATCTACTTCGCCAGCAACTACCGCGATCTGTGCGAGCAGTACGGAACTGCGGCCGGCTTCCAGTTCGAGTTCTCCTGCTGGCGCTGCCACGACACGTGGCGCTCGCCCTTCGAGCCGTACCGGGGCGGGCGGCTGGCGAGCTGGCTCGGCCGGGCCATCGGCATGGCGTCGGGCGCGCTCGGCCGGGTCGGCGGTGGGGTGTCCACCGCCGCCGACGGGCTGGCCGGCTCCGGGTGGGGCAGCGCGCGCGACGCCTCCTTCCAGCGGGCCATCGGCAAGGCCACGTCCCACTTCAACCGCTGTGGGCGCTGCAGTGTCTACGTGTGCCGTCGCTGCTGGAACCAGGAACAGGGCCTCTGCCACAACTGCGCCCCCGACACCGCGGGCGAGATGATGGCGGCCCAGCAGCGCGGCCTCAACGACATGGTGACCCAGCACGCGTACGACCAGGGCCAGAAACAGGGACAGGGCTTCGACGCGCGCACTCCCCGGCAGCTGGTCTGTCCGCAGTGCCGTACGGAGGCGCAGGGCGGACGCTTCTGCCCGGGCTGCGGCTTTCTGCTGGCCCAGCAGACCTCGTGCAAGGGGTGTCAGACCCCGCTGCCGGAGGGGGCGGCGTTCTGCCCGGGCTGCGGGCAGCGGCGGTAGCGGCCGGGGAGTGCCAGGGCGTCGCGTCGGGCCCCTGGCCGAACCCCGGTGGGAGCCGGTACGCGCGGTGCGGGGTGAACGGGCAGGTCCGTTCACCCCCGGATGTTGCCGGACGCGCGGGTTACTCGTGGTGGGCGGCTCCGGGAGAATGCCTGACGATGGTCAGGTGTTCCGCATGCCAGCCGTTTTCGTCTTCTATAGGCACGTAACTCACCCGCAGGCCCTCGACGACGAAGGTTGCGTCCTCGATGGCCCGGCTGTCCACCCTCACCTCACGGCCGTCGTCCCCGTCTATGTACCCGAACCCCCGGGCCTGGTTGTACCACCGGACCACGCCGCTGACCCTGTCGGCCATGTCTTTCTCTCCCAACCCTGCTTTTCGCGCAGACTGTTGACTGTCGCACGAGTCATTCCCGCACGACGCGGTGTGCACCCTGGGCGAATGCATCAACTCAGCTACAGTCGCAGGTGCTCAGCAGTCGCGCCTCGGCTTTCGCGTACAAGCCGCGGGGCGCGGGTGAGCCGGGGGGAAGCCCGCCGGACCTGACGCTGTCACCTGGGTGATGACTGCCCGTCAGGCGTTGTGCCGGGATGCCGTGAGAGTCCCGCGAAGCGTCTACTTGCCGGTGCCCTGGTGGAGCCATGGCGAGGAGGTGGCCCAGAAGATGATATCCGCTCCCAAGTAGTCGTTGGCGAAGTCGACGAAATCCTGC
>NZ_JBFBBD010000012.1:0-127110 GCF_040689515.1 Streptomyces sp. NPDC051173 | reverse complement strand
AACGACGTCGGATCGATACCCGCCCGCTCCAGCACCTCCCACGACGCCTCCAGCAGCAACCGCTGCTGCGGATCCATCGCCAACGCCTCACGCGGACTGATACCGAAGAACGCGGCATCGAAATCACCCGCGCCGTGCAGGAATCCGCCCTGATCGCTGTAGCTCGTGCCGGGGTGGTCCGGGTCCGGGTGGAAGAGCCGGTCGAGGTCCCAACCGCGGTCCGTGGGGAAGGCGCCCATCGCGTCCTCGCCGGACTCGACCAGGTCCCACAACTCGTCGGCGGAGGTCACCCCGCCCGGGAAGCGGCAGGCCATGGAGACGATGGCTATGGGCTCGTCCGCCTCGACGGTGGCGGGGAGCACGGCGGGCGCGGCCGGTGTGCCGCCCAGCCGGGTGCACAGATAGGCGGCCAGCGCCCGGGGCGTCGGATGGTCGAAGACCAGGGTCGCGGGCAGTCGCACGTCGCAGGCGGCCGACAGGCGGTTGCGCAGTTCCACCGCGGTCAGCGAGTCGAAACCCAGATCCTTGAAGGCGGCGTCCACCTTCACCTGGGCCGCCGAGCCGTGGCCGAGCACCGCGGCCACGTACTCGCGCACCAGGTCGGTGGCGGCGGTGAGGCGGCCGTCCTCGTCCAGGCCGGCCAGGCGTGCGGCGAGCGCGCCGCCGGTCGCCCCGGCCGCCGCCACGCGGCGCCGTGCGGCGGGCGGAGCGAGTGTGCGCAGCAGCGGGGACAGGCCGTCGGCCGTGGTGCGCGGGTCGAGGTCGGCCGCCAGGACGTACGGGCGGCCGTGCGCACGGGCGGCGTCGAGCAGGGCCAGGCCGCTCTCGGTGGTCAGGGGCGCGAAGCCGGTGCGCTTCATGCGCGCCAGGTCCGTCCGGCCGAGCTGCCCGGTCAGGCCGCTGGTGGCCTGCCACAGCCCCCAGCCGATGGAGAGGCCCGCGAGCCCTTGGGAGCGGCGGTCGCGCATGAGCGCGTCGCAATAGGCGTTCGCGGCCGCGTAGTTGGCCTGGCCGGGGCTGCCCAGTGTCGCCGCGGCGGAGGAGAACACCACGAAGAGTCCGAGCGGCATACCGCGCGTCGCCTCGTGCAGGTGGTGGGCGGCGGCCGCCTTGGCCGACCACACCCTGGCCAGGCTCTCGGGGGACTGGGCGGTGACGACGGCGTCGTCGAGGACACCCGCCGCGTGCACAATGCCGGTCAGCGGGTGGGCCTTGTCGATGCCCGCGAGCAGTGCGGCGACCGCGGTGGGGTCACTGACGTCGGCCGCCGCGATGTGCACCTCGGCGCCCAGCTCGGTCAGCCGGTGCGTGAGTTCGGCGCTGCCCGGGGCCTCGGCACCGCGTCGGCCCGCGAGGAGCAGGTGGCGTACGCCCCACGCGCGTACGAGATGTTCCGCCACCGCCCCGCCGAGCACACCCGTGCCACCGGTGATCAGGACCGTGCCGTCCGGATCGATGTCCTCGGCGGCGCTGTCCCGCGTGCTGTCGGCGCGGGCCAGCCGCGGGATACGTATCGCACCGGCGCGCACCGCCAGTTGTGGTTCGTCCACGTGCCGGGTGGCCGCCATGGCCGTGTCGAGCGTGTCGTCCGGGCCGAGGTCGATCAGCGTGAAGCGGCCGGGGTTCTCCGACTGGGCGCTGCGGATGAGGCCCCATACGGCTGCGGCCGCCGCGTCCACGTCGCCGCTGTCGTCGGCTTCGGTCGCCCCGGATGTCACCAACACCAGTTGACTGTCGGCCAGTTGTGGGGAATCGAGCCAGACCTGCGCCAGGTCGAGGATCCGCGTGGCGAGTGTCAGGCCGTCGTCGTCCGCGGCGAGCCCGACCGGGGCGGCCACGAGCGGCGGTGCCGGCTCGCCGGCCTCGACGGACGCCATGAGGTCCGCGAAGCCGGAGCCGTTCCGGCCCAGCGTCAGCCACGTGTCCTCCTGGGCGTCCAACTGCCCGACGGTGGGGGCCAGCGGGATCCACTCCAGGTCGAACAAGCCACTTCGCGGGCCCTGGGTCGCCGCCTCGGCGAGCCGGTCGATGTCGGCCGGGCGCGAGTGCAGGCCCTGGACGGTGAGCACGGGAGCACCGACGGCGTCGGCCACGGTGATCCGTACACCCTGCTCGACCCGCTCGCCGAGCGGCGCGAGGCGCACCCGGACCGTGGTGGCCCGCACCGCATGCAGTTCCACGTCGCTCCAGGCGAACGGCAGCCAGACCTGTGCGCCGTCGGAGGGCGGAAGGAGCAGCGCGGCGGGCTGGAGGACGGCGTCGAGCAGCGCGGGGTGGATGCCGAACCCGTCCGGGTCACCGGCTTCCTTCGGCAGCGACACCTCCGCCAGTACATCGCCGTCGTGCCTCCACAGCGCGCGTACGCCACGGAACGCCGGCCCGTAGCCGTACCCCGCCCGCTCCGCCCGCGCGTAGAGGTCCGTGACGTCCACCGGCTCGGCGCCGGCCGGGGGCCAGGCGCCGTCCAGGGGCGCCGCGTCGCCGCCCGTCGGTCCGGGGCTGAGCACCCCGGTCGCGTGGCAGGTCCACGGCCGCGTCGACTCGAAGGCGTCGTCGTCATCGGGGCGCGAGAACACCTGGACGTCACGGCGGCCGTGCGTGTCGGCCGCGTGCACGACGACCTGGACCTGCAGGCCCCCGTCGGCGGGGAGCACGAGCGGCGCCTGGAGCGTCAGTTCCTCCAGGGTGGGGCAGCCCGCCTCGTCGGCGGCCCGCAGCACCCACTCCACCTGCGCGGCGCCGGGCACGAGTGCTTGGCCCGCCACGACGTGGTCGTCCAGCCAGGCACCCGACTGCCGCGACACCCGGCCGCTGAGCAGCTGGACGTCCCCGCTGGCCAGCCCCACCGAGGCACCCAGGAGCGGATGTCCCGACGCGGCGAGGCCGAGCCCTGCCGGGTCGCCCGACCGCCCGCCGGTGGAGGCCAGCCAGTAGCGCTGGTGCTGGAAGGCGTATGTGGGCAGGTCGACCGTACGAGGCTCCGGCCCGGCCGGGAACCAACGCCGCCAGTCCACATCCGCACCCGCCACGAACGCGAGCGCGGCGGAACACGTGAACTGAAGCATGTCACCGTGATCGCGACGCAAGGTGGGTACCACCGTGGCGGAGACGTCCGCCTGCTCGATGGTCTCCTCCAAGCCCAGATTCAGGACAGGGTGAGGGCTGGCCTCGATGAAGACCCGATAACCATCCGCGAGCAGTACGTCGACCGTGTCCGCGAAACGAACCGGCTGCCGCAGATTGGTGACCCAGTAATCCGAGGTCAGGATGCTGGTGTCGATCCGTTCGGCGGTGACCGTGGAGTAGAACGCCACATCAGTGGCCTGCGGCGCGACACCGCTCAACCGCTCGGCCAGCAGATCCGCGATCTCATCGACCTGCGGACCATGCGAGGCATAATCCACGTCGATGAGGCGGGCGCGGAGATCCCGCGCCTGCACGTCGGCCACGACAGCCGCGACCTGCTCCGGAGGTCCGGATATCACCGTGGAGGACGGGCCGTTCACCGCAGCAATGCCCACCCCGGCGTACCCGTCGATCAGCTCGACAGCCAACTCCCGGCCCACCCCGAGCGACGCCATCGCACCACGCCCGGCCAACTGCCGCAGAGCATCACTGCGTACGGCGACAATGCGCGCCGCATCCTCCAACGACAACGCACCAGCCACACACGCCGCAGCCATCTCACCCTGAGAATGACCGATCACAGCAGCCGGGGTCACACCACAGTCGGCCCACACAGCGGCAAGAGAAACCATCACCGCCCACAGAACCGGCTGCACCACCTCCACCCGCGACAACCCACCGCCATCACCACGCAGCACACCCGTCAACGACCAGTCGACATACGGAGAAAGCGCCCGCTCACACTCGGCAATACGATCAGCGAACACCCTTGACTCATCCAGGAGCCGGGAACCCATCCCCACCCACTGCGACCCCTGCCCCGGAAACACCAGCACCGGACCCGGACCAGGAGGACCAGCCACCCCGGACACCACATCCGGCGAAATCTCACCCGCAGCCAGCGCCTCAAGGCCCGCGATCGCCTGGCCGGCGTCCTGCCCCACCACCACAGCCCGGTGCTCGAACACCGACCGCGTCGTGGCCAGCGACCAGCCCACCTCCGTCGCACTGGGGTGCTCCGAGGCGAACGCGCCCAACCGGGCAGCCTGTTCCCGCAGTGCCTCGGCGCCGCGCGCCGATATCACCCACGGCACCACCGCATCCGGAGCGGGCTCCGGCGCGTCGGCGGTGGTGTCGGCCTCCGGGGCCTCCTCCACGATCACATGCGCGTTCGTCCCGGACATCCCGAACGCGGACACCCCGGCCCGGCGTGGCCGCTCGCCGCGAGTCCATGGCACCGGCTCGGTCAGGAGGCGGACCGCGCCGGAGGACCAGTCGACGTGCGGGGTCGGCTCGTCCGCGTACAAGGTGGCGGGCAGCAGTTCGTGCTGGAGCGCCATCACCATCTTGATCACACCGGCGACACCGGCGGCGCCTTGGGGGTGGCCGATGTTGGACTTCACCGAGCCGAGCCAGAGCGGGCGGCCCTCGTCGCGGTCGCGGCCGTAGGTGGCGAGCAGGGCCCCGGCCTCGATGGGGTCGCCCAGCCTGGTGCCGGTGCCGTGTGCCTCCACCGCGTCCACCTCGGCGGCGCCCAGCCCGGCGTTGGCCAGGGCGGCGCGGATGACGCGCTCCTGCGAGGGGCCGTTGGGGGCGGTGAGGCCGTTGCTGGCACCGTCTTGGTTGACTGCCGAACCGCGCAGCAGGGCAAGGATCTTGTGTCCGTTGCGGCGCGCGTCCGACAGGCGCTCCAGCAGGATCAGGCCGACGCCCTCGGAGAATCCGGTGCCGTCGGCGGTGGCGGCGAAGGGCTTGCAGCGGCCGTCGGGGGAGAGTCCGCGCTGGCGGGAGAACTCCGTGAACATGCCCGGGGTCGACATCACGGTCACGCCGCCCGCCAGGGCGAGGTTGCACTCGCCCTGGCGCAGCGCCTGCGCCGCGAGGTGCATGGCCACCAGCGACGAGGAGCACGCCGTGTCGACGCTGACCGCCGGGCCTTCGAGGCCGAGGGTGAAGGAGACGCGGCCCGACAGGACGCTCAGGGCGTTGCCGGTCAGCAGGTGTCCCTCCACCGACCTGTCGGCCTGGCCGCTGCCGAAGCCCGGGACGCCCGCGCCGACGTAGACGCCGGTGGGGGTGAGCTTCAGGGTGGCCGGGTCGATGCCGGCCCGTTCCAGGAGCTCCCAGGCGGTCTCCATGAGCACCCGCTGCTGCGGGTCCATCGCCAGTGCCTCGCGCGGGCTGATGCCGAAGAAGGAGGCGTCGAAGCCGGGCGCGTCGTGCAGGAATCCGCCGTGGCGGACGTAGCTGGTGCCCGGGTGCTCGGGGTCGGGGTGGTAGAGGCCGTCCAGGTCCCAGCCGCGGTCGGTGGGGAACTCGCCGATGGCGTCGCCGCCTTCGGCGACCAGCTCCCACAGCTCCTCGGGCGAGCGGGTGTCGCCCGGGAAGCGGCAGGCCATGGAGACGATCGCGACCGGCTCCTGGTAGCGCTCCTCCACCTCGCGCAGCCGCTGGCGGGTCTGTCCGAGGTCGACTGTCACCCGCTTCAGATACTGACGAAGCTTTTCTTCGGTACTCGGTTCGGCACTCGACATCGAACGTCACTTCTCCATCAGCGAGGGGCACGGAAGGGCAAGGCCACCGGTCAAGGAATGTCAGAGCTCCCGATCGACGCGCATCACAGCTCCCGGTCGATGAACGCGAACATCTCGTCGTCGGAGACGTCGTCGAGCGCGTCCAGCTCCGTCGCGCCCGTGGTGGTGGCGCGGTCGGCGCCGTTCAGCTTCGTCAGCAGGGCGTTGAGCCGCCTGGTGATCCGGCCGCGCGCCTCCTCGTCCAGCGCGAGCGCGTCCAGGCCGGACTCGATGCGGCCGAGGTCGTTGAGCACCGGGTCGGCCGCGTCCTTCAGGGGCGCGGGCGCGCCGTCGGGCGACAGGAGTGTCAGGAGGTGGTCGACGAGGGTGGCGCTCTCCGGGTAGTCGAAGACGAGCCCGGCGGGCAGCTTCAGGCCGGTGGCCGCCGAGAGCCGGTTGCGCAGTTCCACGGCGGTGAGGGAGTCGAAGCCGAGTTCCTTGAACGAGGTGTCCGGGCGGATCGTGTCGCGGTCGGCGTGGCCGAGGACGCCGGCGACGTTTCCGCGTACGAGGTCGAGCAGCAGGCGGTGCCGTTCGGGGGCCGGCAGGCCGGCGAGCCGGTCGGCGAGGCCCTCCCCGGAGGCCGCGCCGGTGGCGGCGGTGGGCCGGCGGTCACGGCCGCCCGGCGCCGTGGCGGCCAGGGCGCGCAGGAGGGCGGGCCGGGACCCGGGCGGCCGGGTGGCGACGGCCCGTGTGTCGAGGTCGACCGCGACGAGGTGCGGGCGGCCGTGTCCGCGGGCGGCGTCGAGGAGGGCCAGGCCGCGCTCGGTGGTCAGGGGCGTGAATCCGGTGCGCTTCATGCGCGCCAGGTCCGCCTCGCCGAGATGCCCGGTCATGTCGCTCGCGGTCTCCCAGAGCCCCCAGCCGACGGACAGCCCCGGCAGCCCGCAGGCGCGGCGGTGCTGGATCAGCGCGTCGCAATAGGCGTTCGCTGCCGCGTAGTTGGCCTGCCCCGGGCTGCCCAGTGTCGCCGCCGCGGACGAGAACACGGCGAACAGGCCGAGGCGCAGATGCCGCGTCGCCTCGTGCAGGTGGTGCGCGGCGGCGGCCTTGCCTGCCCACACCCCGGCCAGGCTCCCAGGGGTCTGCGCGATGACGACGGCGTCGTCCAGGACGCCCGCCGCGTGCACGACGCCGGTGAGGGGGTGGGCGGGGTCGATCTTGCCGATCAGCTCGGCCACCGACTCCGGGTCGCTGACGTCGGCCGCGACGACGGAGGCCGTGGCGCCCAACTGGCCGATGCGATCGATGAGTTCCGCAGCTCCCGGTGCCTCCGTGCCGCGCCGGCCCGCGAGGAGCAGGTGCCGTACGCCCCACGCGCGTACGAGATGTTCCGCCACCGCCCCGCCGAGCACACCCGTGCCACCGGTGATCAGGACCGTGCCCTCGGGGTCGAGGGCGGCCGGGATCTCCAGGGCCAGCTTGCCGGTGTGCTTGGCCTGGCTCATGAACCGGAACGCCTCGCGTGCCCGGCCGAGCGGCCACGCCCTGACGGGCAGCGGCTTCAGTGCCCCGGAGGCGAACAGTTCGCCCATCTCCGCCAGCATCTCACCGATCCGGTCCGGCCCGGCGTGCGGCACGAGGTCGAAGGCCCGGTACCAGGCGCCCGCATGGTCGGCCGCGACCCGGTCGGGGTCGCGCTTGTCGGTCTTGCCCATGTCGACCATGCGCCCGCCCTCGGCGAGCAGCCGCAGGGAGGCGTCGGTGAACTCGCCCGCCAGGCTGTGGAGCACGACGTCCATGCCCTGCCCGCCGGTGGCCTCCCGCAGGGTGTGCTCGAAGTCGAGGTCACGGGAGGAGGCGCGGTGGGCGGCGTCGATGCCCATCTCCTCCAGCACGGCGTGCTTGGCGGGGCTCGCGGTGGCGTACACCTCGGCGCCCAGGTGGCGGGCGATCTGGGTGGCGGCCATGCCCACACCGCCGGTCCCGGCGTGGATGAGCAGCGACTCGTCGGCCCCGAGACGGCCCAGGTCCACCAGGCCGTACCAGGCCGTCAGGAACACCACCGGCACCGCCGCCGCCTCCTGGAGGCTCCAGCCCCCGGGCACCGGCACGACCATCCGCGCGTCCGCGATCGCCACCGGCGCGAAGGCGCCCTCGAACAGGCCCATCACGCGATCACCGACCGACAGACCCGTCACGCCGGGACCGACCTCGGTGACGTGACCGGCGCCCTCGCTGCCCGCGAACGTGCCCTTGTCGGGGTACATGCCCAGGGCGATCAGGACATCGCGGAAGTTCATGCCCGCCGCCCGTACGGAGATCCGCACCTGGCCGGGCTCCAGCGGTGCGAGCGCCTCCGGAGCCTCGATCACCGACAGGCTCTCGACGGTGGCGGTGCCCACGGTGCCCAGCCGCCAGGCGGGGGCGCCGACCGGCGGGACGAGCTCCGTGGGAGCACCCGCGGGAACCATCCTCGGGACGAGAACGCCACCGTCGCGCAGGGCGAGTTGTGGCTCGTCCCGCTCTTCGACGACGTGCCGTAGGGCGGCCTGCGGGAGGTCACCGCCGTCCGTGTCCACCAGGGCGAAGCGGCCCGGGTTCTCGGACTGGGCGCTGCGGACCAGGCCCCAGACGGCCGCGGCCGCCGGGTCGACGTCGGCGCCCGGGTCTGTGGCAACGGCGCCGCGCGTCACCAACAGCAGCCGGGAATCGGCCAGTTCCGGCGCCGCCAGGAACTCCTGGACCAGGGACAGCGCCCTCCCCGCCGTCGCGAGACCGTCACCGGCCTCGACAGGAGCGACCACGGCCCACGGCGCGTCGCCCGCGGGGCGCACCACGTCGGCCAGGCCGGCACCGTCCGTCAGCGTGATCCAGGTGCCGCTGCCCGACGCGCCCTGCTCCGGCACCGGGAGCGGCGTCCACTCCACGGCGTAGAGACCGTCGACACCGCTGCGTGCGGCGGCCGAGAGCTGCGCGGGGTCGGCCGCCCGCAGGGTCAGGGACTCCACGCCGAGGACGGGCGCACCGGTGCCGTCGGCGAGCGTGACCCGCAGATCCCGCTCGGCCGACTCCCCCCGCGGGGACAGCCGGACGCGGATGCGAGTGGCCTGCGCGGCGTGGAGCGACACGCCGCTCCACGCGAACGGCAGCCACATCTGCCCGTCCTCGGGCCGGTCGATGAGGAGCAGCGGGTGCAGGGCGGCGTCGAGGAGGGCCGGGTGGATGCCGGAGCCGTCGCTGTCACCGGCCTGTTCGGGCAGCGCGACCTCGGCGAGCAGGTCGTCGCCGTGCCGCCACAGCGCCCGCACGCCCTGGAACGCCGGCCCGTAGCCGTATCCGGCCTCCGCGGCCCGCGCGTAGAAGTCCGCGACGTCCACCGCTTCCGCACCGGCCGGAGGCCACTGCCCGCCCAACTGATCGGATCCAGCCGCCGGTTCGGGGCTCAGCACGCCGACCGCGTGACACACCCAGGCACCCGCACCCGGCCGGTCCGGGCGGGAGTGGACGCGTACGTCACGTCGGCCCCGCTCATCGGCGGCACCCACAGCCACCTGGACGGACAGGCCGCCCGATTCGGGCAGGACGAGCGGCGCCTGGAGCGTCAGCTCCTCCACCGTGGCACATCCCGCCTCGTCGGCGGCCCGCAGCGCCCACTCCACGAGCGCCGCGCCCGGCACCAGCACCGCCCCGCCCACCACGTGCTCCGCGAGCCAGGAGGGCGCCTCGCGGGTGAGCCGTCCGGTGAGCAAATACGCGTCGGTATCGGCCAGTTCCACACTTGCGGCGAGGACCGGGTGCCCGGAGGAGGCCATGCCGAGATCGGCCGGGTCACCGGTGAGCCGGGAAGGCGCTTCAAGCCAGTAGTGCTCGTGCTGGAAGGCATACGTGGGCAGGGTGACCGTACGAGGAACCGGATCGGCCGGGAAGAAGCGCCGCCAGTCGACCTCGGCACCGGCCGTGAACGCCTGCGCGACAGCACGGGCGAGCTGAGCACTGTCCCCATGATCGCGGCGCAGGGTGGGCACCACCGTGGCGGAGACGTCCGCCCGCTCGATGGTCTCCTCCATACCCAGGTTCAGAACCGGGTGAGGACTTGCCTCGATGAAGACCCGATAACCATCAGCGAGCAATGCGTCGACCGTGTCCGCGAAACGGACCGGCTGCCGCAGGTTGGTGACCCAGTAATCCGAGGTCAGGGCATCGGTGTTGATCCGCTCAGCGGTGACCGTGGAATAGAACGCGATGTCGGTGGCCTGCGGCTCGATGCCGCTCAAACGGTCAGTCAGCAGATCCGCGATCTCATCGACCTGCGGACCGTGCGAGGCGTAATCCACGTCGATAAGGCGAGCACGATGCCCCCGCGACCCGGCCTCCGCGACCACGGCCGCCACCTGCTCCGGCGGACCCGAAATCACCGTCGAGGAAGGGCCGTTCACGGCAGCGATACCCACCCCGGCGTATCCGTCGATGAGCTCAATAGCCAGCTCCCGGCCCACCCCGAGCGACGCCATCGCACCACGCCCGGCCAACTGCCGCAGAGCATCACTACGCACGGCGACAATCCGCGCCGCGTCATCCAGCGACAACGCACCAGCCACACACGCCGCAGCCATCTCACCCTGAGAATGACCGATCACAGCAGCCGGAGTCACACCACAGTCGGCCCACACAGCGGCAAGAGAAACCATCACCGCCCACAGAACCGGCTGCACCACCTCCACCCGCGACAACCCACCGCCATCACCACGCAGCACACCCGTCAACGACCAGTCGACATACGGAGAAAGCGCCCGCTCACACTCGGCAATACGATCAGCGAACACCTTTGACTCATCCAGGAGTCGGGAACCCATCCCCACCCACTGCGACCCCTGCCCCGGAAACACCAGCACCGGACCCGGACCAGGAGAACCAGCCACCCCGGACACCACGTCCGGCGAAACCTCACCCGCAGCCAACGCCTCAAGGCCCACGATCGCCTGACCGGCGTCCTGCCCCACCACCACGGCCCGGTGCTCGAACACCGACCGCGTCGTGGCCAGCGACCAGCCCACCTCCGCCGCCGTGGCATCGAAGTCCTCAGCAAGGAACGCGGTCAGCCGCCGGGCCTGCTCACGCAAGGCCTCGGCAGTGCGACCGGAGACGACCCACGGCACCACCGCACCCTGAGGTTGCGGCGTTTCCCGCTCCACCGGCAGCGGCGCTTCCTCCAGGATCAGGTGCGCGTTCGTGCCCGAGATACCGAACGAGGACACGCCCGCCCGGCGCGGCCGCTCGCCGCGCGCCCACGGCACCGGCTCGGTCAGGAGCCGGACCGAGCCGGAGGACCATTCGACGTGCGGGGTCGGTTCGTCCGCGTGCAAGGTGGCGGGCAGCAGCTCGTGACGGAGTGCCATCACCATCTTGATCACACCGGCGACACCGGCGGCCGCCTGTGTGTGACCGATGTTGGACTTGATCGAGCCGAGCCACAGCGGCCGGTCCTCGGGGCGCTCCTGGCCGTACGTCGCCAGCAGGGCCTGTGCCTCGATGGGGTCGCCGAGCGTGGTGCCCGTGCCGTGGGCCTCGACCACGTCGATCAGGTCGGGGCTCTGGCCCGCTCCGGCCAGGGCGGCGCGGATGACGCGCTCCTGCGAGGGGCCGTTGGGGGCGGTGAGACCGTTGCTCGCGCCGTCCTGGTTGACGGCCGAACCGCGCAGGACCGCGAGGACGTCGTGGCCGTTGCGCCGGGCGTCGGAGAGACGCTCCAGGAGGACGAGGCCCGCGCCCTCTCCCCAGCCCGTGCCGTCGGCGGTGGCGGCGAAGGGCTTGCAGCGGCCGTCGGGGGCGAGGCCGCGCTGGCGGGAGAACTCCACGAAGGTGTTGGGGGTGGCCATCACGGTCACCCCGCCGGCCAGGGCCAGCGTGCATTCGCCGCGCCGCAGCGCGTCGGCCGCGAGGTGCATCGCCACGAGGGAGGAGGAGCAGGCGGTGTCGACCGTGATGGCGGGGCCTTCGAGGCCGAAGGTGTAGGCGACCCGGCCGGACGCCACGCTCGGTGTGCTGCCGGTCATGATACGGCCCTCGTAGCCGTCCGGCTTGTGGGCGAGGAAGCGGGAGCCGTAGTCGTCGTACATGATCCCGGTGATGACGCCGCACGGGGTGCCGCGCACGGCGGCCGGGTCTATGCCCGCGTCCTCGAAGGCGTGCCAGGCGCATTCGAGGAGCAGCCGCTGCTGGGGGTCCGTGGCGGCGGCCTCGCGCGGGCTGATGCCGAAGAAGCCCGCGTCGAACCGGGCCGCGTCGTAGAGGAATCCCCCCTCCCGCGCGTAGCTGTGGCCGACCTGGTCGGGGTCGGGGTCGAAGAGGCCGGTCACGTCCCAGCCCCGGTCCTCGGGGAAGGGGCCGATGGCGTCCGTGCCGGTGGCGACGAGCTGCCAGAGCTGCTCGGGCGAGGTGACGCCGCCGGGGTAGCGGCAGGCCATGCCGATGATGGCGATGGGGTCGTCGGTGGCGGCGCCGCGCAATGCCGGCAGCGGGGCTGCGGGGGCGCTGTCGGGCAGGTGGGTGCGCAGGTGGCGTACGAGGGCCCCGGGGGTGGGGTGGTCGAAGATCAGGGTGGCGGGCAGCCGGATGCCGGTGGCCGTGGAGAGGCGGTTGCGCAGTTCCAGGGCGGTCAGCGAGTCGAAGCCCAACTCGTGGAAGGCGCGGCCCAGTTCGATGGACCGGGGTGAGGGGTGGGCCAGGACGGTCGCGATCTGCTCGCGGATCAGGTCGCCGAGGGCACGGTCGCGGTCGGCGGCGGAGAGCGCGGCCAGGCGGGCGGTCCACGAGGTGGGCGCGGCCGCCTCGCCGGTGGCGGCTGCCGTGGCCCGGGGCCGGGGAGCGCGGACGAGGCCGCGCAGGACGGGGGGCAGTGTGTGGGCGGCGGCCTGTCCGTGCAGGACGGACCGGTCGAAGCGGGTGGCGAGGACGGTGGCGTGCGGGGCGGTCAGGGCCGCGTCGAAGAGGGCGAGGGCCGCCTCGTCGGTGAGTCCGGCCACGCCGGTGCGGCGGATGCGGGCGCGGTCGGTGTCGCCGAGCCGGGCGGCCATGCCGCCGCTCGCGGACTCCCACAGGCCCCAGGCCAGGGAGGTGGCGGCGAGGCCGTGGGCGCGGCGGTGTCCGGCCAGGGCGTTGAGGAAGGTGTTGGCGGCCGCGTAGTTGGCCTGGCCGCCGTTGCCCAGGACGGAGGCGCCGGAGGAGAAGAGCACGAAGGCGGCGAGGTCGAGGTCCCGGGTCAGTTCGTGGAGCCGCCAGGCAGCGTCGGCCTTCGGGGCCAGGACGGTGTCCAGTTGTTCGGGGGTCATGGTGGTGACGAGGGTGTCGTCGATGACGCCCGCGGTGTGGACGACGGCGGTCAGCGGGTGGGCCGCGGGGATGTCGGCGAGGAGCCGGGGCAGCGCGTCGGGGTCGGTGATGTCGCAGGCCGCCACGCGGACGTCGACGCCCTCGGCCGTCAGCTCGCTCCGCAGGTCCGCGAGCCCCTCGGCCAGCTCGCCGCGCCGGCTGACGAGCAGCAGGTGGCGGGCTCCGTGTGCGGTGGCCAGGTGGCGGGCGGTGGCCCGGCCGAGGCCGCCGGTGCCTCCGGTGATGAGGACGGTGCCTTCCGGGTCGAGGTGCCGTACGGAGGGGTCCTGCCGGGAGTCGTCGGCCTCCGGCGTGCTCGCGGCGTCGGGGCTCGTGACGGCGAGGCGCGGCACCAGGGGGGTGCCCGCACGCAGGGCGAGCTCTGTCTCGGTCCGGGTCGTCGCCGCGGTCACGGCGGCGGGTACGGCGCGGTGGGTGGCGGTGTCCTGGTCGATGTCCAGCAGCAGGATCCTGCCCGGCTGTTCGGCCTGGGCGGCACGGGCCAGGCCCCACAGGGGTGCGGTGGCCAGGTCGGCCGGGGCGTCGTCCGGGTGGGCGGCGACCGCGCCCGTGGTGAGAATGACGAGCCGGGCCGGGGTGAGGGCGTCCGAGGTCAGCCAGTCGCGCAGCAGGTTCAGTGCGGCGTGGGTGTGGGCGCGCGTCTGGGCGGGGATGTCGTCGGGGCCGGTGGGCGGGACGGGGGCGAGGACGAGGTCGGGGACGGGCGCGCCCTCCGCGACGGCCGCCGTCAGCGCGGCCAGGTCTGCGTAGCGCGTGCCGGGGACCAGGTCTGTGCCCTCGGTGCCGAGCACGGCCCAGGTGCCGGTGGCCGGTCCGTCGGCCGGCAGGGCGAGCGGCTGCCATTCCACGTGGTGCAGGGGTGTCCCGGCGGGGCGGGCGGAGCGCCAGCGGTCGGCGGGGATCAGCCGCAGTTGGAGCGTGCCGACGGTGGCGACGGGCGCGCCGTCGGGGTCGGTGAGGGTCAGCCGCAGCCGGTCGGCGCCCTGGCCGCTGAGGCGGACCCGCAGCCGGGTCGCGCCGGTCGCGTAGTGGCGGACCTGGCTGAAGGAGAAGGGGAGGCGCACCGGTGCGGTGTCGTCCTCCGTGCCGTAGAGCTCGTCGACGGCGTGCAGTGCGGCGTCGAGGAGTGCGGGGTGGAGCGTGAAGTGCCCGGCGTCGCCGAGTTGTTCGTCGTCGAGGCGGACGTCGGCGTAGAGGTCGTCCCCGTGCCGCCAGGCGGCGTGGACGGCGCGGAAGGCGGGCCCGTAGCTGTAGCCCTGCTCGTCGAGGCGGGCGTACAGCGCGTCGACGTCGAGGGCGGTGGCGTCGGCGGGCGGCCAGGGCGTGGTGTCGGTGGCGGGCGGCGCGGTGGCCTCGGCCGGGGTGAGGGTGCCGGTGGCGTGGCGGCGCCAGCCGTGCGCGCTGTCCGTGTCCGCGTCGATGTCGCCGGTGTCGTCGGCGGGGCGGGCGTGGATGGTCAGGGTGCGGCGGCCGGAGGTGTCCGGTGCGCCGAGGGCGAGCTGGACGCTGACGGTGCCGGAGTCGTCGAGCAGCAGCGGGGTTTCCAGCGTCAGGTCGTCGACGGTGTCGCAGTCGGCGTAGCGCCCGGCGAGCAGGGCGAGTTCGACGAAGGCGGTGCCGGGCAGCGGGACGCTTCCGGCGATGCTGTGGTCGGCGAGCCAGGGGTGCGTACGCAGGGAGAGGCGTCCGGCGAGGAGCAGGCCGCCGTCGGCCTGCCGGATGACGGCGGGCAGCAGTGGGTGGCCGGTCTCGGCGAGGTCGGCGGCGCGGGCCGGGGCCGCGCCGTCGGGGGTGGGGCGCCAGTAGCGCCGGCGCTGGAAGCGGTAGGTCGGCAGGGGCAGTTGTCCGGTGCCGTCCGGGAGGAGTGCCGTGAAGTCGACCGGCTGCCCGTCGGTGTGGAGCGTGGCGAGGGCCGTCAGCAGGGTGCGGTCCTCGTCGTGGCCGGAGCGCAGGGCGGCGGCGATGACGGGCCGGGGCTCCTCGTCGGACGCCGGGGCCGGGAGGCAGTCCTGGACCATGGTGGCGAGGACGGGGTCGGGTCCCAGTTCGAGGTAGCGCGCGACGCCTTGGCCGTGGAGGGTGCGCAGCCCGTCGTGGAAGCGCACCGGCTGCCGGACGTGCCGTACCCAGTAGTCGGCGTCGGTCAGGAGGCCGGGGCCGGCGAGCTCGCCGGTGAGGTTGGAGACGACGGGGATCTTCGGTGCGTGGAAGGTCAGCCCTTCCGCCACGCGCCGGAACTCGTCCAGCATCGGCTCGATCAGGGGGGAGTGGAAGGCGTGGCTGACGTTGAGGCGCTTGGTCTTGTGCCCGCGGCCGCGCAGGGTCTGTTCGAGCTCGGTGACGGCTCGTTCGGCGCCGGACACGACGACGGCGGCGGGGCCGTTGACGGCGGCGAGCGAGAGGTGTTCCTCGTGGCCGGCGAGGAGCGGGAGCACGTCGGTCTCGGCCGCCTGGACGGCGAGCATGGCGCCGCCCGCGGGGAGGGCCTGCATCAGCCGTCCCCGGGCGGCGACCAGCGCGCAGGCGTCCGGGAGGGAGAGCACTCCGGCCGCGTGCGCGGCGGAGATCTCGCCGACCGAGTGGCCGGTCAGGTGGCTCGGGGTGACCCCGTGGGAGGTGACGAGGCGGTACAGCGCCACTTCGAGGGCGAACAGGGCGGCCTGGGTCAGGCCGGTCCTGTTCAGGGAGGCCGCCGCTTCGGTGCCCGCCTCGGCGAACAGGGCCTCGCGCAGCGGCTGTTCGAGCAGCGGGTCCAGGTGGGCGCAGACCTCGTCCAGGGCCTCGGCGAACACGCCGGAGGTGCGGTGGAGCCGGGCGCCCGCTCCGGGGCGCTGGCTGCCCTGGCCGGTGAAGAGGAAGGCGGTGCCTCCGGCGCGGGCCGGGCCCGTGCCGGACGTGAGTGCGGGGTGGGTACGGCCCGTGGCCAGCGCGGCCAGGGCCTCGGCGCGCTCGCTCCGGTCCGCGCCGAGCACCACGGCACGGTGCTCGAAGAGGGAGCGGCGCAGCAGGGTGGCGCCGACGTCGGCGACGGAGGCGTCCTCGTGGTCCGAGAGGTGCCCGGCGAGGGCGTCGGCCTGGGCGCGCAGGGCGGGGGCGGTGCGGGCGGAGAGGAGCCAGGGCAGCTGCGGGCGGGTTTCCCGGGCGGTCGCGACGGCGGGGGCACCCGCGGTCGGCTCGGTCTCGGTTCCCTCACCGGTGTCCTCGGCGTCGGCCGTCGGCGGTTCCTCCAGGATGAGATGCGCGTTCGTGCCGGAGATGCCGAAGGACGAGACGCCCGCCCGGCGGACCCGTTCCCCGCGCGGCCAGGTCACCGGCTCGGTGAGCAGGCGTACCGCGCCCGACTCCCAGTCGGCGTGCGGGGTCGGCCGGTCGACGTTCAAGGTGGGCGGCAGCGTCTGGTGGCGCAGTGCCAGGATCATCTTGATGAGTCCGGCCGCGCCGGCCGCGCCCTGTGTGTGGCCGATGTTGGACTTGACCGAGCCGAGCCACAGCGGCCGGTCCTCGTGCCGTTCCTGGCCGTATGTGGCGAGGAGTGCCTGTGCCTCGATGGGGTCGCCGAGCTTCGTCCCGGTGCCGTGCGCCTCGACCGCGTCGACCTCGGCGGGCGAGAGCCGGGCCCCGGCGAGCGCGGCCTGGATGACGCGCTGCTGGGAGGGGCCGTTCGGGGCGGTCAGGCCGTTGCTGGCACCGTCCTGGTTGACGGCCGAGCCCCGGATGACCGCGAGGATCTCGTGCCCGTTGCGGCGGGCGTCGGAGAGGCGTTCGAGCACCAGCAGGCCCGCGCCCTCGGAGAAGGCGGTGCCGTCGGCGGCGGCCGCGAAGGGCTTGCACCGCCCGTCGGCGGCGAGGCCCCGCTGCCGGGAGAACTCGGTGAAGACGTACGGCGTCGTCATCACCGTGACGCCGCCCGCGAGGGCCAGGTCGCACTCGCGGCGGCGCAGCGCGTGGGCGGCCAGGTGCACGGCGACCAGGGACGACGAGCAGGCCGTGTCGATGGTGACCGCCGGGCCCTCGAGTCCGAAGGTGTAGGCGAGGCGGCCGGAGAGCACGCTGGGGGCGTTGCCCGTGACGAGGTGGCCCTCGGCCTCGGGGTCGATGTGCGGGGTGCCGAAGCCGGGGAGGGCCGCGCCCGCGTAGACGCCGGTGCGGCTGCCCTGGAGCGACTGCGGGTCGATGCCCGCGCGTTCGAGGGCTTCCCAGGCGCACTCCAGGAGGAGCCGCTGCTGCGGGTCGAGGACCTGCGCCTCGCGGGGGCTGATGCCGAAGAACTCCGGGTCGAACAGGTCGGCGTCGTGGAGGAAGCCGCCCTCGCTCGCGTAGGTGGTGCCCGGGTGGTCGGGGTCGGGGTGGAAGAGCCGCTCCAGGTCCCAGCCCCGGTTGCCGGGGAAGGCGCCCAGGGCGTGGCCGCCCGCGGCGACCAGGTCCCACAGGTCCTCGGGGGTGCGCACGCCGCCGGGGTAGCGGCAGGCCATCTGGACGACGGCGACCGGTTCCTGGTCGCGCTCCTCCGCCTCGCGCAGCCGCTGCCGGGTGGCGTGCAGGTCCGCGGAGACGCGCTTGAGGTAGTCGACCAGTTTCTCTTGGCTCACCATGTGCGCTCTGTCTCCCCGCCGGTGGTCGCGAGGTGTTCGGCGTGCACTCGCCTCACACCCCCAGTTCGTTGTCGATGAAGTCCAGTACTTGCTCCGCGGTGGCGGCCTCCAGCTGGTCCACGGCGGCGTCGGGCGCTGCCGCCGTGAACCGCGCGAGGAGCGCCTCCAGCCGTGCCGCGACCGCCGCCCGGTCGAGGTCCTGCTCGACGGCCGCGGACAGGGTGTGCTCGACGCGCGCCACCTCCCGCAGGACCTGGGCGGTGATGTCGCCCGTCGTGGCGGGCGCGCCCTCCGGGGCGAGCCGCTCGACGAGGTGGGCGGCGAGTACCCGGGCCTGCGGGTAGTCGAAGACCAGGGCGGCGGGCAGCTTCAGGCCGGTGGCGCCGGCGAGCCGGTTGCGCAGCTCGACGGCGGTCAGGGAGTCGAAGCCGAGCTCCTTGAACCGCGTGTCCACCTGCACCGCGCCCGGGTCGGCGTGGCCGAGTACGCCGGCGGCGTGGGTGCGGACCAGGTCGGTCATCAACTCCAGGCGCTCCTCGCCGGTCAGGGCGGCGAGCCTGCCGGGCCAGTCGGCCGTGTCGGCGCCGGCGGCGGCCGTGGGCCGGGAGGTGGCGGGCGTTCCGGCGGCGGCGAGGGCGCGCAGCACGACGGGCACGGCCGTCCCCGAGGCGGCGGGCACCCGGGCGTCGAGGTCCAGGGCGAGCAGGTCGGGGCGGCCGTGGGCGCGGGCGGCGGACAGCAGGGCGCAGCCCTTCGCCGCGCTGGTGGGCCGGATGCCGTAGCGGTCGATGCGGGCCCGGTCCGCCGCGGACAGCGTCCCCGTGAGGCCGCTCACCGCCTCCCACAGCCCCCACGCCACGGACAGGCCCGTCAGGCCCCGGGCCCGCCGGTGCCGGGCGAGGGCGTCGCAATAGGCGTTGGCGGCGGCGTAGTTGGCCTGGCCCGGCGTGCCGAGGGTGGAGGCGAAGGAGGAGAACATGACGAACATCCCGAGCCTCGCCTCCTCCGTCGCCTCGTGGAGGTGCCGCGCGGCGGCGGCCTTGGCCTGCCACACCCGGGCGAGGCGCTCGGGGTTCTGGGAGCCGGTCAGGGCGTTGTCGAGGGCCCCGGCCGCGTGCACGACGCCGGTGAGCGGATGCGCCGGGTCGATCCCGGCGAGCAGCTCGGCCACGGCGCCGGGCGCGCTCACGTCGGCGGCCACGAAGGTGGCCTCGGCCCCCAGTCCGGCGAGTCGCGCGGCGAGTTCGGGAGCGCCGTCGGCGTCTGGGCCGCGGCGGCTGACGAGCAGCAGGTGGCCGCTCTCGCCCGTACGCGCCAGGTGTTCGGCGACCGCGGCGCCGATGGTGCCGGTGCCGCCGGTGATCAGGACGGTGCCGTCCGGGTCGAGCGGGGCGGGCACGTCGAGCACCAGCTTGCCGGTGTGCTTCGCCTGGCTCATGAACCGGAACGCCTCCCGCGCCCGGCCGAGCGGCCAGGCGCTGACGGGCAGCGGGTCCAGCCCGCCGGACGCGAACAGCTCGCCGAGGCGGTCGAGCATCCCGCCGAGCCGCTCGGCGCCGGTGTCGGCGACCAGGTCGAAGGCGTGGTAGGCGATGCCGGGGTGCTCCAGGGAGACGGTCCCGTGGTCGCGTACGTCGGCCTTGCCCATCTCCAGGAACCGGCCGCCCTCGCCCAGCAACCGCAGGGAGGCGTCCAGGAGTTCACCGGTGAGGCTGTTGAGCACGACGTCCACGCCACGCCCGCCGGTCGCCCGCCGGATCGACTCCTCGAAGCCGGCGTCGCGCGAGGAGGCGCGGTGGGCGGCGTCGATGCCCATCTCCTCCAGCAGGCCGTGCTTGGCGGGGCTCGCCGTGGCGTACACCTCGGCGCCCAGGTGGCGGGCGATCCGTACCGCCGCCATGCCCACCCCGCCGGTCGCGGCATGGATCAGCACCGACTCCCCGGCCCCCAGGCGGGCCAGCTCCACCAGGGCGTACCAGGCCGTCAGGAACGCGGCCGGGGCGGCGGCCGCCTCGCGCATGTCCCAGCCTCGCGGTACGGGCGCCAGCGTCCGCGCGTCGGCGACGGCCCACGGCCCGAACGCGCCGTCAAGCATGCCCATCACACGGTCGCCGACCGCCACGCGCGCGACACCGGGGCCGACTTCGGTGACCACACCGGCGGCTTCCGTGCCCGGCAGGGCGCCCGGGTCCGGGTACATGCCCAACGCGATCAGCACGTCACGGAAGTTGACACCCGCCGCGTGCACGGCGATACGGACCTGCCCCGGCCCGAGCGGCCGCAGCACGTCGTCGCACGCCACCGCCGTGACGGCGTCCAGCGTTCCGGACGGCCCGCCGACGAGGCGCCAGGCCCGCTCTCCGGGCGGCGCGGCGAGCTCGGCGGTCCCGGTCGCCCGCTCCCACCGGGGGACGAACACCCGGCCACCACGCAGGGCGAGCTGCGTCTCGTCCACGCCCGCCGCGCCGCGCACCGCCATGGCGACGGCGTCGCGGGTGTCGCGGTCGAGTGGCGCGTCGACGTCGAGCAGGACGAAGCGGCCCGGGTTCTCCGACTGGGCGCTGCGGACGAGCCCCCACACGGCGGCGCCCGCCAGGTCCGGACCGCCCGGGACGTCCGCGCCGTCGGCCGGGTCGGCGGCGTCCACCGCGCCCCGGGTCACGAGCACCAGCCGGGCCGGGTCCAGGAGCGGCGCGGCCAGGAATTCCTGTACGAGTCCCAACACCTGTGCGGTGACGTGCAGTTCGTCCCCGGCGTGAGTGTCCACCGCCGCGAACACGAGGTCGGGCACGGGGGTTCCCGAGGCTGTGGCGTCGGCGAGCGCGCCCAGGTCCGGGTAGCGGTCCACGCCGAGGTCGAGATCGCCCAGGGTCGCGGAGCCGATGTCCTCGCCGTTCGTGCCCGGCAGGGGAAGGGGTGTCCATCGCAGCTCGTAGAGCCCGTCCGCGCCCGGCGCCGCGGCCGCCCGCACCTGCCGGGCGCTCGCGGCCCGCAGCCGCAGTGCCGCCACGTCCACCACCGGTCCGCCCGCCGGGTCGGTCACGGTCACGCGCACCGTCTCCTCGGCGCCCCCGCTCAGCCCGGAGAGCCGCACCCGCACGGTGGTGGCCCCGGTGGCCCACAGCGACACACCACTCCAGGTGAACGGCAGCAGCACCTGCCCGCCCCCGGACCGGTCGGCGAGCAACAACGGGTGCAGGGCGGCGTCGAGGAGCGCCGGGTGGATGCCGAACCCGCCCGCGTCACCGGCCTGTTCGGGCAGCGCCACCTCGGCGAGCAGGTCGTCACCGTGCCGCCAGAGCGCCCGCAGCCCCTGGAACGCCGGGCCGTACTCGTAACCGGCGGCGGCGACCCGCTCGTAGAAACCGCTCACGTCCACCGGCTCGGCACCCGTCGGGGGCCACTGCCCGGTCTGCCGGGAGGGGCGGTCCGCCGACTCGCGTCCCAGCTCGCCGACGGCGTGGCACACCCATGCCGTGGCGGACTGCTCCGGGCGCGAGTACACACGTACGTCGCACCGGCCCTGCGCGTCGGGCTCGCCCACGACGACCTGGACGTCGAGGCTCCCGGAGGCGGGGAGCACGAGCGGTGCCTGGAGAGTCAACTCCTCCAGGATGGGGCAGCCTGCCTCGTCGGCGGCCCGCAGGACCCACTCCACCAGGGCCGCGCCCGGCACCAGCACCGTCCCGGCCACGACGTGCCCGCTCAGCCAGCCGGCGCCGTCGGCGGAGATCCGGCCGTTGAGCACCACTCCCCCGTCGGCCAGCGCGACCGAGGTGGGCAGCAGCGCGTGCCCCGACCCGGACCGGACACCATCGACGGCACCCGCCCTGGCCACGGTGTCGGCCAGCCAGTAACGCTGGTGCTGGAAGGCGTACGTGGGCAGGGTGACGGTCCGGGCAGCGGGGTCGGCAGGGAAGAAGCGCCGCCAGTCGACCTCGGCACCGGCCGTGAACGCCTGCGCGACAGCACGGGCGAGCTGAGCACTGTCACCGTGGTCACGACGCAGGGTGGGTACCACCGTGGCGGAGACGTCCGCCTGCTCGATGGTCTCCTCCAAGCCCAGGTTCAGGACCGGATGAGGACTGGCCTCGATGAAGACCCGATAACCATCAGCGAGCAGTGCGTCGACCGTGTCCGCGAAACGGACCGGCTGCCGGAGATTGGTGACCCAGTAACCCGAGGTCAGGACATCGGCGTTGATCCGCTCAGCAGTGACCGTGGAATAGAACGCGATGTCCGTGGCCTGCGGCTCGATGCCGCTCAAACGGTCAGTCAGCAGATCCACGATCTCATCGACCTGCGGACCATGCGAAGCGTAATCCACATCGATCAGGCGCGCCCGATGGCCACGCACCTCGGCCTCCGCGACCACGGCCGCCACCTGCTCCGGCGGACCCGAAATCACCGTCGAAGACGGGCCGTTCACCGCAGCGATACCCACCCCTGCGTGCCCATCGATCAGCTCGACAGCCAACTCCCGGCCCACCCCGAGCGACGCCATCGCACCACGCCCGGCCAACTGCCGCAGAGCATCACTACGTACGGCGACAATGCGCGCCGCGTCCTCCAGCGACAACGCACCGGCCACACACGCCGCAGCCATCTCACCCTGAGAATGACCGATCACAGCAGCCGGGGTCACACCACAGTCGGCCCACACCGCGGCAAGAGAGACCATCACCGCCCACAGAACCGGCTGCACCACCTCCACCCGCGACAACTCACCACCATCACCACGCAAAACGCCGGTGAGCGACCACTCGACATACGGAGAAAGCGCCCGCTCACACTCGGCAATACGAGCCGCGAACACCTTTGATTCATCGAGGAGTCGGGAACCCATCCCCACCCACTGCGACCCCTGCCCCGGAAACACCAACACCGGACCCGGACCGGGAGAACCAGCCACCCCGGACACCACGTCCGGAGTCAGCTGGCCGGACGCCAGCGCCTCAAGGCCCGCGGCGGCCTCGGCGTGGTCGTGGCCCACCACCACGGCCCGGTGCTCGAACACCGACCGCGTCGTGGCCAGCGACCAGCCCACCTCCGTCGCCGTGGCATCGGAGTCCCCGGCGAGGAACGCGGTCAGCCGCCGGGCCTGCTCACGCAGTGCCTCCGCGGTGCGAGCGGAGACGACCCACGGCACCACCGCACCCGGTGCGAGCTGCGGCGCCTCCTGCTCCGGGAGCGGCGGCGCCTCTTCCAGGATCAGGTGCGCGTTCGTGCCCGAGATGCCGAACGCGGAGACGCCCGCGCGGCGCGGGTGGCCGGTGTCCGGCCACATGGTGGGCTCGGTGACGACCTCGACCGCTCCGGCGTCCCAGTCGACGTGCGGGCTGAGCTCCTCGACGTGGAGCGTCGCGGGCACGATGCCGTGCCGGATCGCCATGACGGTCTTGATGACACCCGCGACGCCCGCGGTGGCGTGGGTGTGGCCGATGTTGGACTTGAGCGAGCCGAGCAGGAGCGGCCGGTCGCGGTGCTGCCCGTAGGTGGCGAGGAGGGCCTGGGCCTCGATGGGATCGCCCAGTTTGGTGCCGGTGCCGTGCGCCTCCACGGCGTCCACCTCGGCGGGGGTCAGCCGGGCGTTGGCCAGGGCGGCGCGGATGACGTTCTCCTGCGCGGCGTCGTTGGGCGCGGTGAGGCCGTTGCTGGCGCCGTCCTGGTTGACGGCCGAGCCCCGGACGACGGCGAGGATGTCGTGGCCGTTGCGGCGGGCGTCGGAGAGGCGCTCCAGGAGGATCAGGCCGATACCCTCGGAGAAGCCCGTGCCGTCGGCGGCCGCGGCGAACGGCTTGCACCGGCCGTCGGGGGCCAGGCCGCGCTGGCGGCAGAACTCGGTGAACATCAGCGGGCTGGACAGCACGAGCACGCCACCCGCTGTCGCGAGGTCGCACTCGCGCTGGCGCAGGGCCTGGCAGGCCAGGTGGACGGCCACGAGGGAGGCGGAGCAGGCCGTGTCGACGGTGACCGCCGGGCCTTCCAGGCCGTAGGTGTAGGCGACCCGCCCCGAGATGACGCTGGTGAGGCTGCCGGTGGTGGCGTGGCCCTCGAATCCCTCCGGGATGCGGGGCAGTCGGGACATGTAGTCCTCGCTCGACACCCCGGCGTAGACACCGGTGCGGCTGCCCTTGAGCGTGGCGGGGTCGATGCCGGAGCGCTCGAACAGCTCCCAGGAGGTCTCCAGCATCATGCGCTGCTGCGGGTCCATGGCCAGTGCCTCGCGCGGGCTGATGCCGAAGAACTCGGCGTCGAAGGAGCACGCGTCGTCCACGAACCCGCCGTGTCGCACATAGCTGGTGCCGTAGTGGGCGGGGTCGGGGTGGTAGAGCGCGTCGAGGTCCCAGCCGCGGTCGGTGGGGAAGTCCTCGATGGCGTCCTTGCCCGCGGCGGCCAGGTCCCACAGGTCCTCGGGCGAGGCGACGCCGCCGGGGAAGCGGCAGGCCATGCCGACGATCGCGATCGGTTCCTGGTGGCGGTCCTCCGCCTGGCGCAGGCGCTGCTTCGTGTCGTGGAGTTCCGTGGTCACGCGGCGCAGATACTCGACCAGTTGCTCTTCGCTCGGCATGTGGGGTCACCCGGCCTTCGGAGTGGGGTTCGCGGGCGCGGTGTCGCGCGAGACGCCCAGCTCGTTGTCGATGAAGTCGAAGATCTGATCGGCGGACGCGGCCTTGAGCCGGTGGGCGGCGCTGCCGCCGTCCGCCGCGGCGTTCGTGGACTTCCACCGGGCCAGCAGCGCCTCGAGCCGGGTGGTGATCTCCCCCGCGTCCCCGTGGGGCAGCTGGGCGGCGATCGCGGTCAGGTCGTTCTCCACGCGGGTCAGGCCGCTCAGGACGGTGTCGGCGGTCAGAGGCCCCGACCGCGCGCCGGACGGTGCCTCGCTCTCACCCGCCCTGTCCTGTCCGGTCAGCCGTTCGCGCAGGTGGCCGGCGATGGCCGCGGGGGTCGGGTAGCGGAAGACGAGGGCGGTGGGCAGGCGCAGACCGGTGTCCGCGACGAGCCGGTTGCGCAGCTCGACGGCGGTCAGCGAGTCCAGGCCCAGTTGTTTGAACGTGGCGTCGCCGCGCAGCGCGTCCGGGTCGGTGCGGCCGAGGACCTCGGCGGCGTGGGTGCGTACGGAGTCGATGAGCACCCCGAGCTGTTCGGCGGCGGACAGGGGGGCCAGGCGGCCGGACCAGTCCGTGGGCGGACGGTGGTTGGCGGCCGCGCGCCGGGCCGGGGTGTGCCGGACGGTGCGGGGGCGCGGCGGCGCGGGGAGCGTGGCGGCCTCTTCTGCGGCCCGCAGTCGCCCGGTCGCGGCCGCCACCAGGACCAGGCTCTCGCACGTGAGCACGTCGGCCCCGGCGAGGTCGCTCACCCGGATCTGCCAGGCCCGCCCGGACTGTGCGTCCTGCTGCCCGTCGAGGGGCGACAGATGGACGCGTGCGGAGGTGGCGCCGGTGGCCCACAGGGACACCCCGGTCAGTGTGAAGGGCAGCCACACGTGGTCCGCCTCGGCCGGCTCGGCGAGCAGCGCGGGGTGCAGGGCTGCGTCGAGGAGTGCCGGATGGATCCCGAACCCCTCGGCGCCGGACGCCTCCTGAGTCGATGTCACTTCCGCGAACAGGTCCGAGCCGCGGCGCCACATCGCGCGCAGCCCCTGGAAGACGGGTCCGTAGCCGACGCCGGACGCGGCGGCGTCTTCGTAGAAGCCGTCCAGGTCGACGGGTTCGGCGCCGGCGGGCGGCCACGCGCTCTCCGCCGTGGCCGGTGGTTCGGTTGCGGCGGTGGCCAGTTGGCCGCTCGCGTGGCAGGTCCACGGCGTGCTTCCGCCGGGGGCCGCGTCCTCGTCGGGGCGGGCGTGGATGTGGAGGTCGCGCCGCCCTTCCCGCTCGTCGGCCGGGCCCACGACGATCTGCACCTGCACGCCCCCGGCCGCGGGCAGCACGAGCGGCGTCTCGAAGGTGAGGTCGTCGACGCCCGCGCATCCGGCTTCGTCGGCGGCCCGCAGCGCCCACTCGGTGAGGACCGAGGCGGGCACGACGGCCGCGCCGACGAGGGTGTGCTGGGCGAGCCACGGGTGGCTGTGCCTGCCGATCCGTCCGGTGAGCAGGCGCACGCCGCCGTCGGCGAGTTCGGTGGCCGCGCCCAGCAGCGGGTGCCCGGCGGGCGCCAGGCCGAGGACGGCGGCGTCCTGGCCGCCGGCGGGGGTCTCCAGCCAGTAGCGGTGGCGCTGGAAGGCGTACGTGGGCAGGTCGAGCGCGGGCGCGCCGGGGGCCGTGAACCACTTCGTCCAGCTGACGGCGCAGCCCGCGCCGAAGACGTCGCCGAGCGACCGGGCCAGGCGGGCCAGGCCGCCTTCGTCGCGTCGCAGCGTGGGCACGGTCACGGCGTCCGCGTCGGCCGCCTCGAAGGTCTCCTGGAGGCCGAGGGTCAGTACGGGGTGGGGGCTGGCCTCGATGAAGACGCGGTAGCCGTCGGCGAGCAGGGCCTCGACGGTGTCGGCGAAGCGGACCGGCTGCCGCAGGTTCGTGACCCAGTAGTCGGTGTCCAGGCCGGTGGTGTCGATCCGGGTGCCGGTCACGGCGGAGTAGAACGCGATGTCTGTGGTGACGGGCCGGACACCGGCCAGGACGCGGGTCAGTTCGTCGGTGATCAGGTCGACCTGGGGGCCGTGGGAGGCGTAGTCCACATCGATGACGCGGGCCCGCAGCTCGCGCGCCTCCGCTGCGGCGACGACCGCGGCGACCTCTCCGGGCGGCCCGGAAATGACGGTGGAGGACGGCCCGTTGACCGCCGCCACCCCCACCCCGGGGTACTCCTCGATGAGCTCGGCGGCCTGCTCCCGGCCGACTCCGAGGGACGCCATCGCACCGCCCCCCGACAGCTCCCGCAGCGCCCGGCTCCGCAGCGCCACGACCTTCGCACCGTCCTGAAGCGAAAGCGCCCCCGCCACACAGGCAGCCGCGATCTCCCCCTGCGAATGACCCACCACAGCGGCAGGCACCACCCCGTACTCCGCCCACACCGCGGCGAGAGAGACCATCACCGCCCACAGAACCGGCTGCACCACCTCCACCCGCGACAGCTCACCGCCATCGCCACGCAGCACACCCGTCAACGACCAGTCCACGTAGGGAGACAACGCCTGCTCGCACTCGGCGATCCGCCCCGCGAACACCGGTGACTCGTCCAGGAGTTGGGCACCCATGCCCACCCACTGCGACCCCTGCCCCGGGAACACCAGCACCGGACCGGGTCCGACGGCGCCCACCGGCGTTCCTGACGGGATTTCACCTGCGGCGAGCGCACTGAGCTTGTCCAGCAGTTCCGCGCGGTCCTGTCCCACGATCATGGCGCGGTGCTCCAGCACCGACCGTGTCGAGGCCAGCGCCCAGCCCACTTCCGCGGCTGTCGCGGACGCCGCTTCCTCCACGAAGGCGCCCAGACGACGGGCCTGTTCACGCAGGGAGTCAAGGGTCTGCCCCGAGATCACCCACGGGACCACCGCGCCCCCGTCCGCCGCCGGAGCGGCCGTTTCCTCCTGCGGCGCCTCCTCCAGGACCAGGTGCGCGTTCGTCCCGGAGATGCCGAAGGAGGAGATTCCGGCCCGGCGCGGGCGTTCGCCGCGCGACCACGCGACCGGTTCGGTCAGCAGCCGCACGGCACCCGACGACCAGTCGACGTGCCGGCTCGGCTCGTCCACGTGCAGGGTGGCGGGCAGCAGTTCGTGGCGCAGCGCCATCACCATCTTGATCACGCCGGCGACGCCGGCGGCGGCCTGCGTGTGGCCGATGTTCGACTTCACCGACCCCAGCCACAGCGGCCGGCCGTCGGAGCGGCCCCGGCCGTAGGTGGCGAGGAGCGCCTGCGCCTCGATCGGATCGCCCAGTGTGGTGCCGGTGCCGTGCGCCTCGACCGCGTCCACCTCGGTCGCCTCCAGGCGCGCGTCGGCGAGGGCGGCGCGGATGACGCGCTGCTGGGAGGGGCCGTTGGGGGCGGTGAGGCCGTTGCTCGCGCCGTCCTGGTTGACGGCCGATCCCTTGACCACCGCCAGTACACGGTGCCCCTCGCGGCGTGCGTCCGAGAGACGCTCCAGGAGGACGAGGCCGACGCCTTCGGCCCAGCCGGTGCCGTCGGCACCGTCCGCGAACGGCTTGCAGCGGCCGTCGGGGGCCAGGCCGCGCTGACGGGAGAACTCGGTGAACATGCCCGGCGTGGAAAGCACCGTGGCGCCCCCGGCCAGGGCCAGGTCGCACTCGCCGCGCCGCAGCGCCTGGGCCGCCAGGTGGAGCGTGACCAGGGACGACGAGCACGCGGTGTCCACGGTGAGGGCGGGCCCCTCCAGGCCGAACGTGAACGACACGCGGCCCGAGGCCACGCTGGGTGTGCTGCCGGTCAGCAGATAGCCGTCGGTGGACTGCGAGGGTTCGTGCAGCCGCGGGCCGTAGTCCTGCCCCGTCATGCCGACGAAGACACCGGTGGGGCTGCCCTTGAGCGCGTGCGGGTCCAGGCCCGCGCGCTCGAACGCCTCCCAGGCGCATTCGAGGAGCAGCCGCTGCTGCGGGTCGACGGCCAGTGCCTCGCGCGGGCTGATGCCGAAGAACTCGGCGTCGAAGTCGGCCGCGTCGTAGAGGAATCCGCCCTGCCGGGTGTGGCTGGTGCCGGACCGTTCGCTGTCGGTGTGGAAGAGCCGCTCCAGGTCCCAGCCGCGGTCGCCGGGGAACTCCCCGATGGCGTCGCCGCCTTCGGCGACGAGCCGCCACAGGCCCTCGGGCGAATCGCCGCCACCGGGGTAGCGGCAGCTCATGGCGACGATGACGACCGGGTCGTCGGCCTCGCCCGGGCGGGTGGGTGTGGGGGTGGTGTGTTCGGGTGTGCCGGTGAGGAGTGCGCGCAGATGACCGGCGACGGCCAGGGGTGTCGGGTGGTCGAAGGTGAGCGTGGCGGGCAGCGGGAGGCCGGTCGCCGTGCCGAGCCGTTCGCTCAGCTCGGCGGCGGCCATGGAGTCGAAGCCCAGCTGCTTGAAGGTCCGTGCCGTGCCGACCGCGCCGGAGGCGGCGCCGAGGACGACGGCCACCTGCTGGGTGACCAGGCCGAGGAGGTCGGCCTCGGAGAGCGCGGCGGGCCCTGTCCGTTCGGCGGCCGGCGGCTCCTCGTGCCGTACGGGGGTCTCCTGCGGCCCGGGTGGGGTGGCCGCAGGGTCCGTGTCCGGCCAGTGGCGCTCGCGCTGGAAGGCGTAGGTCGGCAGGCTCACGCGATCGCCACGGCGCGTGGTGGCCTGCCCGGCGGTGCAGTCGACGTCGGCGCCGCGCACGTACGCCTGGGCCAGGGCCGTCATCAGCGTGGCGGTCTCGGCACGGCCCCTGCGGCACACGGCGATCGCCGTGGGGCGCGGGCGGTCCGGGGTGCCGGAGGCGGGGAAGCACTCGCGGGCCATCGCGGACAGCGGGGCGTCCGGGCCCAGTTCGACGAAGGTGGCCACGCCCTGCTCGCACAGGTGGCGTACGCCGGACAGGAACCGCACGGGCCTGCGCGCGTGCTCCGCCCAGTAGTCCGGGCGGGCCAGGTCCGCCGCGGTGACCGGCAGGCCGGTGACGTTGGAGATGACGGGGATGGCAGGTTCGCGGAAGGTCAGCCCTGCCGCGACGGTGCGCAGCTCGTCGAGGACCGGGTCCATGTGGGGCGAGTGGAAGGCGTGGCTGACCTTCAGGTGGCTGGTCCTGCGGCCGCGTCGCCGCCAGTCGGCGGTCAGTTCCTCGACGGTGTCGCGGTCGCCGGAGACGACGACGGAGCGGGGGCCGTTGACCGCGGCGAGGGTGACCCGCCGTTCGTGCCCGGCGAGCACGGCCGCGGCCTCGTCCGCGCTCGCCTGCCAGGCGGCCATGGCGCCGTCCGCCCGTACGGCCTGCATCAGGCGGCCGCGCGTGGTGACCAGGGCGCTCGCGTCGGGCAGCGAGAGGGCGCCGGCCACGTGGGCCGCGGTGATCTCGCCGACCGAGTGGCCCAGCACGTAGTCGGCTTCGAGACCGAAGGAGGACACGAGGCGGTACAGGCTCGTCTCGATCGCGAAGAGCGCGGGCTGGGTGTACGCCGTCCGGTCGAGGAGCGCGCCCGGCTCCGGGCCGTCGCCGAGGACGATCTCGCGCAGCGGGCGGTCCAGGTGGGCGTCGAGCGCCGCGAACGCCTCGTCGAGGGCGTCGGCGAAGACGGGGAAGGCGGCGTACAACTCACGGCCCATGCCGGGTCGTTGAGCTCCCTGGCCACTGAAGAGCAGGGCGAGCTTGCCGTCGGCGACGCTCTCGCCCGCCACCACGGAGGCGGTGTCCTTGCCCTCGGCGAGCGCGTCGAGGGCGGCCATCAGGTCGCCGGTGTCGCTGCCGAGCAGGACGGCGCGGTGGGCCAGGGCCGCGCGGCTGTTGGCCAGCGCGTGTGCCACCCGCGTGGCGTCCGGGGCGGGGTGGGCGGCGAGGTGGTCGCGCAGCCGCCCGGCCTGGGCGCGGAGCGCCGGGGCGCTGTGGGCGCTGACGGGCCACGCCACCGGTACCGACCCGGCGGGAGGCTCCGCCGCGACGGGTACGGCCTCCGGGCAGGGTGCCGCGGCCAGGACGACGTGCCCGTTGGTGCCGCCCATGCCGAAGGACGACACCCCGGCGACCAGGGGCTGTTCGGGGCGCGGCCAGTCGCTCAGCCGCCGCTGGACGGTGAGGCCGAGGCCGGCGAGCGGTATGGCCGGGTTGGGGGTGTCGAAGTTCAGGCTCGGCGGGAGCTTGCGGTGGTGGATGCTCAGGGCCGTCTTGATGAACCCGGTGATCCCGGCAGCGGCTTCGAGGTGGCCGACGTTCGTCTTGACGGAGCCGACGGCGAGGGGCGTCGTGCGCGCGCCGTCCCGGCCCAGTGCGGCGCCGAGGGCCGCGGCCTCGATCGGGTCGCCCACGGGGGTGCCGGTGCCGTGCAGTTCGACGTACTGCACCTGGTCCGGGGTCACCCGGGCGCTCCGGCAGGCCAGGCGCACCACGTCCTGCTGTGCCTGGCCGCTGGGCAGGGTCAGGCCGTCGGTGGCGCCGTCGCTGTTGACGGCGCTGCCCTGGATCACGCAGTACACGGTGTCGCCGTCGCGCCGCGCGGCCGCCAGCGGCTTGAGCACCACCAGGCCGCCGCCCTCGCCGCGTACGAATCCGTCGGCCCGGGCGTCGAAGGTGTGGCAGCGGCCGGTTGCCGAGAGGCCGCCGAAGCGGGCGGCGGCCAGCTCGGTGGACTCCGGGGAGCAGATGAGGTTGACCCCGCCGGCGAGGGCGAGCTCGGACTCGCCGTTCCGGAGGCTCTCGCAGGCCAGGTGCAGGGCGACCAGCGAGGAGGACTGCGCGGTGTCCACGGTGAGGCTGGGGCCGGTCAAGTGGTAGGTGTACGAGATGCGGTTGGCCAGGATGCTGCGGTGCACACCGGTCATGGTGTGCCGGGTGACGGCCCGGTGCGCCTGGCGGCGCAGGACGTGGGTGTAGTCGTCCCAGAACGCGCCGACGAAGACGCCGGTGCGGCTGCTGGCCAGGGTGGGCGGCCGGATCCCGGCGTCCTCCAGCGCTTCCCAGCTCAGTTCGAGGAGGAGCCGCTGCTGCGGGTCCATCGCCACGGCCTCGCGCGGGCTGACGCGGAAGAAGTCCGCGTCGAAGCCGTCGACGCGGTCCAGGAAGCCGCCCGGCCCCGCGAGGCCCGAGTCCGCCTGCCGGTGCGGCGGCGGGGTGGGGCGCACGGCGCTGCGGCCCTCGCTCAGGAGCTGCCAGAACGCGGCCGGGCCGGATGCTCCGGGCAGGCGGCAGGCCATGCCGACGACGGCGACGGGCTCGGGGCCCGTGGGGGAACCCATGGGGGAAGGTGCCATCACGTCAGGCGCGATCGCTGGGGGGACAACTGGCTGCCACACAACATCAACGGCGCTCCCGGTCCGAAATCGGAGATCGCTTCGAGTACCGCGCTCATCGTGAGCGGGGTCTCTAAAGGGTCGCCAAACCCCGCCTTGCCGCCTGCCGCTTTAGTCCGCCGCTATGGGTCGCGGCCAGCATCGGGCGCGTACGCACCGGTGCGCGCCGGGCGAGCCGGGCCGGTGGCGGCACGGTCGCGCGGGGCGCCGCGCGGAAGATCCGCGGGATGAGAGGGAGGGCCATGGACAAGGGCACACAGGAGGCGTGGGGAACGGGGGCCGGGCTGTGGTTGCGCCGGTACCACGAGAGCGCGGGTGCGCCGGTGCGGCTGGTGTGTTTTCCGTTCGCGGGCGGCTCGGCGAGTTACTTCTTCGGCCTCTCGCGTCTGCTCTCGCCCGATGTCGAGGTCCTGGCGGTGCAGTATCCGGGGCGGCAGGACCGGCACGGTGAGCCCTGCCTGGAGTCGGTGGCGGAGCTCGCCGACGCCGTGGTGACCGAACTGCCCGCGGACGGCAGGCCCTTCGCGCTGTTCGGGCACAGCATGGGCGCCCTTGTGGCCTTCGAGGTCGCCCGGCGGCTGCGGGATCCGGGTGGTCCCGGCCGCCCGGTACGGCTGTTCGCCTCCGGCGGCATCGCGCGGCCCTACCGGCCGGAGGGCTCGGGTGAGCTGCCCGGTGACCGGGACATCCTGGCGCACCTGCGGTCGCTGGGCGGGACCGACGAGAGGTTCTTCGCCAGCGAGGAGTTGCAGGCCCTGATCCTGCCCGCGCTGCGGGCGGACTACCGGGCCGTCGGCGCCTACGAGCCGCCCGGTCCGGAGCGGCTGGGCTGTCCGGTCACGGCGCTGATCGGGGACGCGGACGGGCGGACCTCGCCGGCGGAGGCGGCCACCTGGCGGGAGCGCACCAGCGGTGACTTCGAGCTGCACGTGCTGCGCGGCGGGCACTTCTACCTCGACGCCTGCCAGGAGCAGGTGGCGGGCATCGTCGCCGACGCGCTGGTCGCGGGCCGCCCGGTCCGTACGGGCGGCTGACGGTCCGGGCCGGGGTCCCTGGCGCGCCCCGTCGGGGGCCGGGGCGCGTCAGGGGTGGGCCGTGCGCGACTGCCGGGGGATCGAAGCCGCGCACGGCCGGCCGGGGTCCCCGCGAGTCCCGCCAGGGGAGGTCGGGACTCGCGGGGCGCCGTATGCGGCGGGCGGGGGCTCCGCCGCATACGGCTGTCGGTCGGGGGGCGAGGGGCTGCCCCGCCCCGTGACGGGGACCGCGGTCAGGGCCGCAGGTCCTCCAGGAACAGGAGCGCTTCGTCGAGGGCGACGGCGAAGTCCATCTCCGGACTCCTCGCCCACTCCAGCGAGACCTGGAGCATCACTCCGAAGACCGCCCCGGTGTAGGCGCGGACCGAGGCGTCGCCCGGGCTGCGGCCCGCGCGCTTGGCCACCTGCTCGGACATGATCTCCATGCTCCGGCTCATGTTGCCCAGGCTGGCCCCCCACAGCTCCGGCTCGGAGATGATGAGGACCCAGCGCTCGCGCTGGAGGGCCAGTTCCTCGGCGGGAATGTCCTTGAGCATCGACCTGATCGTCCGGCGCTCCGCCTGGATCGGCGTGAGGTCGGGCGACTGCGCCTGGAGCATCATCGCGAAGGGCAGATCGTAGTCGTGCGAGAAGACCAGGTCCTGTTTGGTCGCGAAGTAGCGGAAGACGGTGCTGGGAGCGACCTCGGCGGCCTCGGCGATCTGCTCGATGGTCGTGGCCGTGTAGCCCTGTTCCCTGAACAACCGCACCGCCTCCCGCTGGATTGCGGCCTTGGTCCTGGCCTTCTTGCGTTCTCTCAGGCCAGGCACCGGTTTGGCCTGGTCAGGCTGCGTCTGCGGCTTCATGCTCAGATTTTGCGGGCTCGGTGGCACGATCACCAACATGGCGCGGCATCATCACCGCGGCGAGCAGTACGCCGAGCAGGCCGAGGCCGCCGGAGACCACCAGGACGACGTCCAGGCCGTGCACGAAGGCGGAGCGCACCGTGTCGACGAGCTCGGAGGACTTCACGGCGCGGGCCACGGCCAGGCCGCCGAAGACTGAGTCCTTGACCGCGCCCTGAGCGCTCTCGGGCAGGCCGCCGAGATCGAGCTTGCCGCGGTAGCTGGAGTTGAGGATGGATCCCAGGATGGCCGCGCCGAAGCTTCCGCCGAGCGTACGGATCGACTGGTTGACGGCCGAGCCGACGCCCGCGCTCTCCGTCGACAGCTCGCCGAGCGCGGCGTCCATGGCGGTGGGCAGGGCGAAGCCGAGGCCCAGTCCGTAGGCGGCGGTCCACGCGGCCGCGAGGCCGGTGCCGCTGCCGGTGCCCGTGGTGCCGCCGTAGAACAGGGCGGCGGCGAGGAGGGCGAAGCCCAGGCCGACCGCGGCCTTGGGCCCCATGGCCTTGGCGATCTTGCCTGCGATCGAGACGCCCACGAGCAGGCCGCCGACCATCGGCAGCAGCCGGAAGCCGCTGCCCATCGCGTCGGTGCCCAGGACCGCCTGGTAGTACTGCGGCATCGTGAACAGCACGCCGAACATGGTGAAGTTGATGACCGTGCCGAGCAGGGTGCCCGCGGTGAAGCGGGACGAGCGGAACAGCGAGAGGTCGATCAGCGGATCGGTCACCCGCTTCTCCCAGAGCACGAAGACGACGACGGCGAGCACGCCGCCGAGCAGCGGCGCCAGCGTGCTGACGTCCGTCCAGCCCTTCTCGCCGCCCTGGATCACGCCGTAGGTCATCGCGGCCAGACCCACGCTGGAGAACACAAGGCCGCCCACGTCGAACCGCTTGACCTGCGATGCCTTCGACTCCGGCAGCCAGGCGGAGACCGCCAGGAAGGCGAGGATCACCACCGGCACGTTGATCAGGAACACCGCTCCCCACCAGAAGTGGTTGAGGAGGTAGCCGCCCAGGATCGGGCCGAGCGGATAGGCCAGCATCGCCGCGCCCGCCACCGCGCCGATCGCCTTGGGACGCTCCTCGTCGGAGAACATCACCGGCAGCAGCGACAGCGTCGTCGGCATGATCAGGGCGGCGCCCAGGCCGAGCACCGCCCGCGCGGCGATGAACGTGCCCGACGACGTGGAATAGGCGCAGGCCAGCGAGGCCAGGCCGAAGATCACCAGGGCGGCGAGCAGCACCTTCTTGCGCCCGTAGCGGTCCCCGAGCACGCCGGCCGGGATCATCCCGGCGGCGAAGACCAGCGTGTACGACGTAACGAACCACTGCAGCTGGACGTTGTTGGCGCCCAGGTCACCGGCCATGGCCGGCAGGGCCAGGCTCAGGATCGTCACGTCGAAGCCCACGACCAGGGACGCAAGCACGAGAGCTCCGACAGCCCACCACCTGCGCGCACCCAGATCTGCTGACACGAGAGTCCACCTCCTAACGAGAGTTCAATGTCTTGTCGGAGCGTACTCTCATTTTTTCGGCCGGGGCAATCCCCGTCGCCGGACGGCCCACCGCGGGGGCCGGGGATTGCCCCGGCCCCTTCCGTACGGCAGGCTTCGATCTCCGGAACCGGCGACATCGCGCGGGACCGCCGGGACCCACGACGGCCCACGCCGCTCGGGTCCGCGCCCGCCGGGACGTGAATGCCGTCGCCGTCGCACAGCGCCCCTGCCCCTTCCCGTCACCGAGGGCCCACCTGTGAAGAACCTCCGCATCCCCGTGTCGAAGACCGTCTCCCTCAACGTCCGGCACCGGCCCGCGTCCGGGCCGGGCGCCGCGGGCAGACCCTTCGTCCTGCTGCACGGCCTGCTGTCGAACGCCCGGATGTGGGACGAGGTCGCCGAGCGCCTCGCGGCCGCCGGGCACCCGGTCTACGCCGTCGACCAGCGCGGCCACGGCGCCTCCGACACCCCGCCGGACGGCTACGAGCACGCCGCCGTCGTCACGGACCTGGCCAGGGCGTTCGCCGCCCTGGAACTGGAGCACGCCCTCGTCGCCGGGCACTCCTGGGGCGGGCACCTGGCGCTGCGCCTCGCCGCCGAACACCCGCGCCTGGTCGACGGGTTGGTCCTGGTCGACGGCGGCTGGTACGAGTTCGACGGGCCGGTGATGCGCGCCTTCTGGGAGCGCACCGCCGATGTCGTGCGGCGCGCGCAGGAGGGCACCACCAAGGCCGCCGACATGCGCGCCTACCTCCGCGGCTCGCACCCCGACTGGTCACCCGCGGCCGTCGAGGCGCGCCTGGCCGACTACCACGTCAGCCCGGACGGCCTGCTGATCCCGCGCATGACCGCTGCGCAGGTCATGTCGATCGTCGACAGCCTCCAGCGCGAGTCCCCCGCCGACTGGTACCCGCGGATCACCGTGCCGGTCACGCTCCTGCCCGTCATCCCGGCCATCCCCCAGCTCGCCGACCAGGTGCGCGCGTGGGTGGACGCCGCCGAGGCCGCCCTGGAGCGGGTGCGGGTGCGCTGGTACCCCGGCTCCGAGCACGACCTGCACGCCGGTGCCCCCGACGAGGTCGCCGCCGACCTCCTCCAGCTGGCCGGCACCGTCGCACCGTCTCCGCTTCCCGCTGACCGCGAAGCCCGTCCGCAAGGCGGGAGTTAGAGCCGCTTAAGCGGGCACGGCGACCCTGGCTGCGGCACCGTACGGCTCCGCTTGAGGCTTCATGCTCGACCGAGGAAGGCTGATCATTTCCGTGGCGAACGAAGAGAAGCTGGTCGAATACCTCAAGTGGACCACCGCGGAGCTGCATCACGTGCAACAGCAGCTGCGCGACCTCGAGGCGGCCCGGCACGAGCCGGTCGCCGTCGTCGCGATGTCCTGCCGACTGCCCGGCGGGACCCGCACCCCCGAGGACTTGTGGGAGCTGGTCGACGCCGGGCAGGACGCGGTCACCGGCTTCCCCGCCGACCGCGCCTGGGACGTCCCCGAGGATCCTCCGTACGCCGAGTTCGGTGGCTTCCTTCCGGACGCCGCCGGCTTCGACGCGGGCTTCTTCGACATCAGCCCCACCGAGGCCGTGGCCACCGAACCCCTGCAACGGCTCATGCTCCAGCTCGCCTGGGAGACCGTCGAGCGCGGCCGCATCGCCCCGCACACCCTGCGCTCCACCCTCACCGGCGTCTACGTCGGCGCCACCGGGCACGACTACGCGACACGCCTGGACAGCGCGCCCGACGAGCTCCTGCCCTACCTCGGCGGCGGCACCTCCGGCAGCCTCGTCTCGGGCCGGATCGCCTACGCGCTCGGCCTGGAGGGCCCCGCGATCACCGTGGACACGGCCTGTTCGTCCTCACTGGTCGCCATCCACCTGGCCTGCCAGGCGCTGCGCCGCGGCGAGTGCGCGCTCGCGCTCGCCGGCGGCGGAACCGTCATGTCCACCCCCCACACCTTCCACGCCTTCGCCCACCAGAAGTCCCTCGCAGCCGACGGGCGTTGCAAGCCCTTCGCCGCGGCGGCGGACGGCATGGGCCTGGCGGAGGGCGCCGGCCTGATCCTCCTGGAGCGCCTCGGCGACGCCCAGGCCAACGGCCACCCGGTGCTCGCCGTCATCCGGGGCTCGGCCCTGAACCAGGACGGCGCCGGCTACGGTCTCGCCGCCCCCAACGGCCCCTCCCAGCAGCACGTCATCCGGGCCGCCCTCGCCGACGCCCAGCTCGCCCCGGAGGAGATCGACGCCGTCGAGGCCCACGGGACGGGCACCCCCATCGGGGACGCCATCGAGGCCCAGGCCCTCATCGCCACCTACGGCGCCCACCGCCCGCAGGAGCAGCCCCTGTGGCTCGGCTCCGTCAAGTCCAACACCGGGCACACACAGGGCGCCGCCGGTACCGCCGCGCTCATCAAGATGGTCAAGGCCCTCCAGCACGGCACCCTTCCTCGCACGCTCCACGTCGACCGCCCCACCCCGCTGGCCATGTGGAAGAAGGGGGCGGTGCGGCTGCTCACCGAACCGGTCGACTGGCCCCGCCAGGACCGCCCCCGCCGCGCCGGGATCTCGGCGTTCGCCACGTCAGGCACCAACGCCCACCTCATCATCGAGGAGGCCCCCGCACCGGCGCCCGACGCCGCGTCGGCCGACGCGACAGCCGGAGCCGCCCCGTCCGTACGCCCCGTGGCCTGGCCCCTGTCCGCCCGTACGCCCGAGGCCCTCCGGGCCCAGGCGCGGGACCTCGTCGCCCGGCTGACCGCCGCGGACCCGGCGCCCGCCCCGGCCGAGGTCGGCTACTCCCTGGCCGCCACGCGTACCCCCTTCGAACACCGCGCCGTCGTCGTCGGCCGCGAGCACCCCCAACTGCTCGCCGCGGCAAGGGCGCTGGCCGCCGGGGAGGAGCATCCCGGCCTGGTCCTGGGCGTCCCCGACAGCACTCCGAAGAAGGTCGCCTGGCGCTTCGGCGCCGAGGCACCCGCCCCGGCGGACGCCGACCACCACACGCACATCCCGGTTTTCGCCGCCGCCCTCGACGAGGTCCGCACCCTCCTCGGCACCCATCTCCCGCCTCCGCACCACGCCGTGCTCGGCCTCTTCGCCCCGCAGACCGCGCTCGCCCGGCTGCTCCTCGAAGCCGGGGCCCGTCCCCACACGCTCATCGGCGAGGGCGTCGGCCACCTCGCCGCCGCGTACGCCGCCGGCGTCCTCTCCCTCGACGACGCGTGCCGCCTGGCCGCCGCCCACGCCCGGGCCACCGCCGACCCCGCTCGGCCGCCCACCCCGGAGTCGTACCGACCGGCCCTGGAGGGGGTGACGTGCCGGCCCCCCACGCTCACGCTGACCAGCACCGCCCCGGCGGACGTCACCGTCACCACGCCCGCCTACTGGCACCACCACCTCAACTCCCCCACCCCCGCCGCATCCCCCGACCCCGGCACCCACACCCTGCTCCACCTGGGCCGCTCAGCCGAGGCCGGCCCCACGGCACACGCCCTGCTCGACGGCGGGCAGGCCGCCACCGAGGCGCTCCTGACCGCCCTCGCCGGACTCCACACCACCGGCACCACGGTCGACTGGGCCCCGGTCCTGCGGTACGCCGCCGAGCCACGCACCGTGGACCTCCCGACGTATCCCTTCCGGAACACCCGCTACTGGCTGCACGACCACACCACCGTCTGACACGTCACCGTCCGACACATCGCCGTCCGACACATCACAGGAGCATTCATGACCGGCACCCCGGACCACGGCACCACCGAGATCGAGCAGCAGCTCGCGGCCGCCACCCCCGAGCAGCGCGAGAAGCTCCTCACCGACATCGTCCGCACCCAGGCGAGCACGATCCTCGGCACCCCGCTCACCGACGACAGCAACTTCCTCGAGAACGGCCTCAACTCCCTCACCGCCCTCGAACTCACCAAGACCCTCATGGCGTCGACCGGGCTGGAGATCGCCATGGTCGCGATCGTCGAGAACCCCACCGCCGCCCAGCTCGCCCACCAGCTCGGCCAGGAGCTCGCGCACACCCCTTCGTGACCGCGGCGCGGGGCCGCCGGGCCAGGAATGCGGGGGCGCCCTGTCGCAGGGCGCTCCTGGCCGCGCGCCGGGGAGCCCCCTCGTCAGGCGAGCGGCTGCTCGGCCCAGATGACCTTGCCGTCGGGGGTGTAGCGGGTGCCCCAGCGGTCGGCGAGCTGGGCCACGAGGAAGAGGCCGCGGCCGCCCTCGTCCTCCGCGGCGGCGTAGCGCAGGTGGGGTGAGGTGCTGCTGGCGTCGGAGACCTCGCAGATCAGGCTGCGGTCGCGGAGCAGGCGTACGCGGATCGGCCCGTCGGCGTGCCGGATGGCGTTGGTGATCAGCTCGCTGAGGATCAGTTCGCTGGTGAACACGGCCTCGACCAGGCCCCATTCCGTGAGCTTCCGGGAGACGTCGGCGCGGGCCCCGGCCACGACCGCGGGGTCGGAGGGCAGCTCCCACTCCGCGATCCGGTCGGGCTCCAGGATGCGGGTGCGGGCGACGAGCAGGGCGATGTCGTCGCTCTGGCGGGCGGGCAGCAGCGCGGCGATCACCGCCTCGCAGGTCGCCTGGGGGGTCCGGCCGGGCGCGGCCAGGGTGCTGCTCAGGATCTCCAGGCCCACGTCGATGTCCCGGGTGCGGTCCTCGATGAGACCGTCGGTGTAGAGCACCAGGCTGCTGCCTTCGGGGACGTCGATCTCCACGGTCTCGAAGGGCAGGCCGCCCAGGCCGAGCGGCGGGCCGGCGGGCATCTCGGGGAACTCCACGGTGCCGTCGGGAAGCACCAGCGCGGGCAGCGGGTGCCCGGCGCGGGCCAGGCCGCACGTCCCGGCCACCGGGTCGTAGATGGCGTAGAGGCAGGTGGCACCCGCGATCGCCGACTCGCCGCCCGCCTCCGCGACCTCCTGGTCGATGCGGCCCACCAGTTCGTCGAGGTGGCCCAGGACTTCCTCGGGCGGCAGGTCGAGGGAGGAGAAGTTCTGTACGGCGGTGCGCAGCCGGCCCATGGTGGCGGCGGCGTGCAGGCCGTGTCCGACGACGTCGCCGACGACGAGGGCGACGCGGGCGCCGGGCAGCGGGATGGCGTCGAACCAGTCGCCGCCCACCCCGGCCTGGGCGGGCAGGTAGCGGTAGGCGATGTCGAGGGCGTTCTGCTCGGGCAGGCCGCGCGGCAGCAGGCTGTGCTGGAGGGTGACGGCCATGGCGTGCTCGCGGGTGTAGCGGCGGGCGTTGTCGATGCACACGGCGGCGCGGGCCGCGAGTTCCTCGGCGAGGGAGAGGTCGTCCTCCTCGAAGGGCTCGCTCTGCCGGGTGCGCCAGAAGTTGGCGATGCCCATGAGGACGCCGCGCGCCTTCAGCGGCACGGTGATGAGCGAGTGGAAGCCGTAGTCCAGGATCTCCTGCGTGCGCTCGGGGTCCTGGGTGCGCCAGCCCGCGTTGGTCCCCAGGTCCGGTACGAGCACGGGCCGGCCGCTGACGAAGCCGGTGGCCTGCGGGGTGGGCGCGGCGAACCGGTGCAGCTCGCCCGCGCGGTAGAGGGGGTGGTCGTCGGTGACACCGGTGAGGGCGACCCGGCGCAGCTCCGGTGCCTCGGTGCCCACGGCCTGGGGCTCCTCGCCGCGCAGCACGGGCTCGGCGAGGTCGACGGTGGCGTAGTCCGTGAAGCGGGGTGCGGCCGCCTGGGTGAGTTCCTCGGCGGTGCGCCGGACGTCGAGGCTGGTGCCGATGAGCACGCTCGCGTCGTAGAGCAGCCGCAGCCTGCCGCGGGCGACCTCGGCCTTGCCGGCGAGCGCCTGGAGGTCGGTGGAGTCGCGGAGGGTGGCGACGCTGCCGGGCGGGCCGCCGCCGCGGTCGGTGGGCCGGTTGTTCACGGCGAGCAGCCGGTCGCCGAAGGGGATGACCTCGTCGCTGGCGACCCGGCGGGAGACGAGGAGCTCGGTCATCCGGGGGTCGAGCCCCAGACCGGTGACCTCGCGCCCCTCCACGTCGGGGGCGAGGTCGAGGAGGCGGCGCGCCTCGTCGTTGGCGAGCAGGACCCGGCCGTCGCCGCTGACGATGACCACGCCCTCGCGGACCGCGTGGAGGACCGCGTCGTGGTGTTCGTACATCCGGGTCATCTCGGTGGGGCCGAGGCCGTGGGTCTGGCGGCGCAGCCGCCTGGTGACCAGGGCCGTGCCGCCCGTCGCCAGGACGAGCGCGAGGGCTCCGGCGCCGAGGACGACGGGCAGCTGGCGGTCGAAGGCGCTGCTCACGGCGCTGACCTTGATCCCGGACGAGACGAGGCCGACGACCGTGCCGTGGGAGTCGGTCACGGGGACGACGGCCTGCACTTCTTCGCCCAGTGGGCCGCGGACGCTCTCGACGGTGATGCGGCCGGCCTGGGAGGGGCCGATGTTGCCGATGAAGTGCTTGCCGATCAGCTCCGGTTTGGGGTGGGTGTAGCGGAGGCCGTTGCGGTCGGTCACCACGATGAAGTCGACCCCGCCCTCCTTGCGGGCGGCCTCGGTCAGGGGCTGGAGTACGGCGCTGGGGTCGGGGCCGGCCAGCGTGGCGACCAGGCCGGGCGCGTGGGCGAAGGCCTCGGCGGCGGCGAGCGAGCGGTCGCGCGCCGCCTGGAAGCGGTCGCTCCGCGCCTGGACGAGCAGGACGGCCACGGCGGCGACGACGAGCAGCAGCACGATCAGCACTTGCAGCAGGAACATCTGACCGGCGACGCTGCGGGTCGCCACCAGTCGCAGCCGCCGTGCGGACGCCGCCCGCGAGCCTTGGCGCCCCTCTCGCCGCTCATGGCGGCGCCCCGGGCGCCGGCGATCGAACCAGCGGCCCGAGAGGCCCCAGGAGCGGCCCCGGATTCGGGCCATACCCCCATGTCTACCCTGCCCTCTTGCGCGGCGCGAACGATGGGCCGGCCGCCCGGGCCGTCCGCCGGGGTCAGGAACGTGTCAACGTCGGGTCGCCGCCGCTCCCGATCCGGTGCTCCGACCCGACGATGAGCAGTGCGTATGTGTTGCGACCCCGTCCCGGGCGCCAGGCCGCTCCGCCCGGCGTGAGCGCCCCTTTTCCGCAGAGGAGTGACCGATGGTGCAGGGCAGCCTTCCGACCGACGCGCCGGGCCCGCGTCCCGGCAGGCTCAAGGTCTTCCTGGGCGCCGCCCCCGGCGTCGGGAAGACCTATCGCATGCTGGACGAGGGGCGGCGCCGGGGCCGGCGGGGCACCGATGTGGTGGTGGCCTTCGCGGAGTGCCACCGGCGGCCGCACACCGAGGCGATGCTCGACGGGCTGGAGGTCGTGCCCCGGGCGCGGCGCGCCTACCGCGGCACGGCGCACACCGAGCTGGACCTGGAGGCCGTGCTGGCCCGGCGCCCGGACGTGGCGCTGGTGGACGAGCTGGCGCACACCAATGTGCCGGGCGTGGGCAACGTCAAACGCTGGCAGGACGTCGAGGAGTTGCTCGCCGCGGGCATCGACGTGGTGACGACCGTCAACATCCAGCATCTGGAGTCCCTCAACGACGTGGTGCAGAAGATCACCGATGTGCCGCAGCGCGAGACGGTGCCGGACGACGTGGTCCGCCGCGCCCATCAGATCGAGCTCGTCGACATGCCTCCCGAGGCGCTGCGGCGGCGGATGGCGCACGGCAACGTCTACGCGCCCGAGAAGATCGACGCGGCGCTCTCGCACTACTTCCGGGTCGGCAATCTCACCGCGCTGCGGGAGCTGGCCCTGCTGTGGGTGGCCGAGCACGTCGACGAGACCCTCCAGCGCTACCGCGCCGAGCACGGCATCGGGGGCGTCTGGGAGACCCGCGAGCGCGTCGTCGTCGCCCTCACCGGCGGGCCCGAGGGAGAGACGCTCATCCGGCGGGCCGCCCGGATCACCGCCCGTTCCTCCGGCGATCTGCTCGCCCTGCACGTCACCCGCAGCGACGGGCTCGTGGGGGCCTCGTCCGCGGCCCTGGCCAGGCAGCGGCGGCTGGTGGAGCGCCTCGGCGGTACGTACCACACGGTGATCGGCGACCATGTCCCCACCGCGCTCCTGGACTTCGCCCGCGCGGAGAACGCCACCCAGCTCGTGGTCGGCGTCAGCCGCCGCGGCCTGCTGCTGCCGCGGTTCTCGCGGGGCGTGGGGGAGACGACGGTCGCGCTGTCGGGGGACATCGACGTCCATATGGTCACGCACGAACGGGCCGGGCGGGGCCGGGCCCTGCCCCCGCCGCGGCGGGACCTCTCGTCGGCCCGGCGGGTGGGCGGCCCGGTGTCGGGGCTGCTCGTGCCGCTGCTGCTGACCCTGCTGCTGCGGGAGGTCTCCGGTCCGCTGGACCTCAACCTGACCAGTGTGACGCTGCTGTTCCTGCTGACCGTCGTCGGTGTCGCCTGCATCGGCGGGGTGGTCTCGGCGCTGCTCGCCTCCATCGCGGCGTCGCTGCTGCTCAACTACTCCTTCGTGCCACCGACCGACCGCTTCACCATCGACGAGGCCAACAACGCCTTGGCCGTGGCGGTGTTCGCCGTGGTCGCCGCCACCGTCGCGGCCGTCGTGGACCGTTCGCTGGGGCTGAGCCGGAGGGCGGCGAGCGCGACCGCCGAGGCCGAGACGCTGTCGTCGCTGGCCGGCGGCATCCTGCGGGGCGAGCACGCCGTGCCCGTGCTGCTGGAGCGCACCCGCGAGACCTTCGGCATGGAGTCCGCCGAGCTGTGCCCCCGCGGCGCCGGGCAGGGGCGGGCGGCGGACCCGGAGGGCGTACGGGCCGGGCTGACGGTGCCCATCGGCGCCGACGGCGAACTGGTGCTCCGCGGCCGGGCCCTGCCCGCGGCCGAACGCCGGGTGCTGACCGCCTTCGCCGCCCATCTGACCGCGGCCGTCGAGCACGCCCGCCTCGCCGAGGCCGTCGCCGAGGTCGAGCCGGTCAAGGCCGCCGACCGGATGCGCACCGCCCTGCTCGCCGCCGTCAGCCACGATCTGCGGACCCCGCTCGCCGGCAGCTGGGCGGCCATCAGCTCCCTGCGCAGCCGGGAGGTGGAGTTCTCCGAGGCCGACCGGGAGGAACTGCTCGCCACCGCCGAGGAGTCCCTGGTGAAGCTGAACCGGCTGGTCGACAATCTGCTGGACATGAGCCGCATCCACGCGGGAGCGCTGACGCTGCGGCTGGAGCCCACGGCACTCGCCGGGGTCCTGGCGCTGGCCCTCGACACCCTGCCGGAGGTCCCGGCGGTGCCGGTCGTCCCGCACGCTCTGGAAGGCGTGCCGGACGTGCTCGCCGACCCGCCGCTGCTGGAGCGGGTGGTCGCCAACCTCGTGGCCAACGCGACCCGGCACTCTCCCCCGGACCGTCCGGTCACCGTCGCGGCCAGCGTCCTCGCCGCGCGGGTCGAGCTGCGCGTCATCGACCGGGGGCCGGGGATCAGCCCGGCCGACCTGGAGCACGCGTTCGCCCCCTTCCAGCGGCTGGGCGACACGGACAACACGACCGGACTGGGTCTCGGCCTGGCCATCTCCCGCGGCCTGACCGAAGCGATGGGCGGCACGCTCACCCCGGAGGACACGCCGGGCGGGGGCCTGACGATGGTGGTCTCCCTGCCGGCGGCGGTGGCCTGAGCCGGCCATCCAGCCCGTCCGGCGTTTGAGGACGCTCCCCCAGACTTCGTCCGGGGGCCCCAAGGGCGCTCCCGTCGTTGGGGGCACCTCTGGGGGCACCCCCGGACGGAGTCTGGGGGAGGTAGCTGGGGGAGGCGACGAAGCCGCAGCTCGGGGTCTGGGGCAGAGCCCCCCACGCGGCGGAGCCGCACATCAGACGCAGCCGGGAAGAGGCGGGGCTGGGGAAAAAGCCCGCCGCTGGGGGAGCAAGCGACCCGCACCCACCCCCCGCACCGCCAGATGGCGCAGCCCTGGTTTGCCCGGGCGCAGCCCCGGCTACACACGAGGCGCCCGCACAGGGACACCGGTCCCACAGAGAGCCCGGGCCCACGGAGGGGCGCATGCCGCAACTGGAGCAGGAGAATTCCGCGGAGACCGGGCAGGCGGCCGGGAATCCCCGGGTCCGGGTGGGCGGCAGGCTCCTGGACTACGTCACCACCACCGATCACAAGGTGATCGGGAACATGTACCTGGTCACGGCGTTCGCGTTCTTCCTCGCCGCCGGTCTGATGGCGATGCTGATGCGGGCCGAACTGGCCCGCCCCGGCCTCCAGATCGTCTCCACGGCGCAGTACAACCAGCTGGTGACGCTGCACGGCACGCTGATGATGCTGCTGTTCGCGACGCCGATGTTCGCCGGGTTCGCCAACGCCGTCATGCCTTTGCAGATCGGGGCCCCCGATGTGGCCTTCCCCCGGCTGAACGCCCTGTCGTACTGGCTGTTCCTCTTCGGCGGCCTGATCGTCGTCTCCGGCCTGGTCGTGCCGGGCGGGGCAGCGCCGTTCGGCTGGTTCGCGTACGCGCCGCTGAACAGCGCGGTCTATTCGCCGGGCGCGGGCGGCGACCTGTGGGCCATGGGGCTGGTGGTCGCCGGGCTCAGCACGGTGCTGGGGTCGGTGAACTTCATCGCCACGATCCTGTGCCTGCGGGCGCCGGGTCTGACGATGTTCCGCATGCCGATCTTCACCTGGAACATCCTCTTCACCTCCATCCTGGCGCTGCTCGCCTTCCCGGTGCTCACCGCGGCGCTGCTGGTGCTGGAGGCGGACCGGAAGTTCGGGGCGCGCGTCTTCGAGGCGGCGAGCGGCGGGGCCATCCTCTGGCAGCACCTGTTCTGGTTCTTCGGCCACCCGGAGGTCTACATCGTCGCGCTGCCGTTCTTCGGGGTGATCACCGAGATCATCCCGGTCTTCAGCCGCAAACCGCTCTTCGGCTACACGGGCATGGTGGGGGCGACCACAGCGATCACCATGCTGTCGGCCTCGGTGTGGGCGCATCACATGTTCGCGACCGGGGCCGTGCTGCTGCCGTTCTTCTCCTTCATGTCGTTCCTGATCGCCGTGCCGACGGGCGTGAAATTCTTCAACTGGATCGGCACCATGTGGCGCGGCAGCCTCTCCTTCGAGACGCCGATGCTGTGGGCGACGGGCTTCCTGGTGACGTTCCTCCTGGGCGGGCTCAGCGGGGTCCTCATCGCCTCCCCACCGCTCGACTTCCATGTCACCGACAGCTATTTCATCGTGGCGCACCTGCACTACGTGCTCTTCGGCACCGTGGTCTTCGCGATGTTCGGCGGCTTCTACTTCTGGTGGCCCAAGTGGACCGGCCGGATGCTCGACGAACGGCTGGGGAGGATCCACTTCTTCACCCTCTTCACCGGATTCCAGATCACCTTCCTGGTGCAGCACTGGCTGGGCGAGTCGGGAATGCCGCGCCGCTACGCCGACTACCTCGCGTCGGACGGCTTCACCGCCTTGAACACCGTCTCGTCCATGGGCGCCTTCCTGCTGGGAATCTCCACCCTCCCGTTCCTGTACAACGTGTGGCACACGGCCCGGCACGCGCCCAAGGTGACGGTGGACGACCCCTGGGGCTTCGGGCGCTCCCTGGAGTGGGCCACCAGCTGCCCGCCGCCCCGCCACAACTTCACGTCCCTGCCGCGCGTGCGCTCCGACTCCCCCGCCTTCGACCTGCACCACCCCGACATCGCCGAGGCCGCGGCCCTGCCGTCCGGGAGCCGGTCCCTTCCCCGGGGAGGGGCGGACGCGTGAAGACCGAGGCGTATCTCTTCGCCGGGGTGGCCGGCTTCTTCTTCGGCACCGGCGCCTTCTACACCTGGCTGTCCGACCGCGAGCCCGCGGGCACCGCCGCCCTGACCGTCTCCTTCGTCATGGCGTCGCTGATCTCCTTCTTCTGCGCCATGAACCACCGGCGCCGCGGCCCCCGGCCGGAGGACCGCAAGGGCGCCGAGGTCGCCGAGCGCGCCGGGCCGCTCGACTTCTTCCCGTCGCGCAGCGCCTACCCTCCGCTGACCGGCCTCGGCGCGGCCCTCACCGCGCTGGGCATCGTCTACGGCCTGTGGCTCTTCCTCGTCGGATTCGGGGTGCTGGGCGCGGGCGTCCTGGGTCTGACGTTCCAGTACGTCCGGCGCGACTGACCCGGCGGGCGTCACTCCGGCTCGGCCGGCGCGGCCGTCCGTTCCTCGATCTCCCGCCGCTGCTCCGGCGTCACGGGCAGCTCCACGCGGTCGCGGTAGTACCAGCCGCTCAGGGCCGTGCGGAGCCGCTGCCGGCGGGAGACCGGGTCCTCGCCGGCGGGCAGCGGCAGCGGGACCTCACGCACCATCAGCCGGTAGCCGCGCCGGGCCGACAGCGGGCGGTGGCCCTCGCTCAGCCCGCCCTCGGCGCTCTGCTCCACCTCGCCGCTCTCCTCGCCCTCGGCGAGCGTCTTCCGGTCGTGGTCCTGGAGGGCCAGGCACACCCGCTTGGTGACCATGAAGGCCGCCACCGGCCCGAGGACGACGCCGACCCGGAAGATCCACGTCAGGGTGTTGATCGAGACCCGGAAGGAGTAGGCGACCACGTCATTGCCGCCGGCCACGAGGAGCACGGCGTAGAAGACGATGCCGGCCACTCCGAGGGCGGTACGGGTGGGGCGGTTGCGGGGCCGGTCGCTGAAGTGGTGCTCCGCGCTGTCCACTGTCACCCACTTCTCCAGGAACGGGTAGAGGTACAGCGCAGTGAACAGCACCCCCGGCAGGATCACGGCGGGGATCAGCACGTTCCACATCCAGGTGTGGCCCCACAGCACCGTCTCCCACGGCGGCATGACGCGCAGCGCGCCTTCCAGGAAGCCGACGTACCAGTCGGGCTGGGCGTCCGTGGCCACCTGGTCGGCGCGGTAAGGCCCGTAGTTCCAGACGGGGTTGACCTGGGCGAGCGCACCGCCCACGGCCAGCAGGCCGAAGAGCATCAGGAACAGGCCGGTGGACTTGGTGACGAACTGCGGGAACATCGGCTGCCCCACCGCGTTGCGGTTGGTCCGGCCCCGCTCCGCCCAGTGGGTGTGTTTGAGGTAGACGACCAGCACCAGGTGAGCGGTGATCAGCGCGATCAGCAGACCCGGCACGAACAGCACGTGCACGATGTACAGCCGCGGGAGGATCACATGGCCGGGGAACGGGCCGCGCCAGACCAACGAGCTCGCGTACGTGCCCACGACCGGGATCGACAGCACGATCGTGTTGGCCGTGCGCATGCCCGTGCCGGACAGCAGGTCGTCGGGCAGGGAGTAGCCGCAGAAGCCCTCGAACAGCGCGAGGAGGAACAGCGTCATCCCCACCAGCCAGTTGGCCTCCCGCGGCCGGCGGAAGGCGCCGGTGAAGAAGACCCGCAGCATGTGCACCGCGGCGGCGGCGACGAACACCAGCGCCGCCCAGTGGTGCATCTGCCGGATGAGCAGCCCGCCGCGGACCTGGAAGCTGAGGTCGAGCGTGGAGAGGTACGCCTGCGACATCGGCAGGCCGCGCAGCGGCACGTAGGAGCCGTGGTAGACGCTCTGCGCCATGCCGGGGTCGAAGAACAGCGCGAGGTAGGAGCCGGTGAGGACGAGCACCACGAAGCTGTACAGCGCGAGCTCGCCGAGGAGGTACGACCAGTGGTCCGGGAACGCCTTGCGCAGCAGCGCCCGGCCCGCCTCCGCGAGGGGCAGCCGCCGGTCCAGGACGACGAATCCGGTCACCGCGGCCGCCCGGGCCCGCTGCCCGGCCCCCTCTCGCCGTCTCCGGAACAGCATGAGGCACGCTCCCAATCACCGACGCACCCCGCTCCGCACGGCGCGGTGCGACTGATGGGTAACCCGGGCACCGGCCGCTCAACCAGCGATTAGCCAGAACAGAGCACCAGTTCCGTCAGCGCTTCCAGGCCGCCGGCGGCGAGCGCCCGGCGCTGGCGGTCCGCCGGGGCTCCCTGGCGCCGGAACCGCCGGAGCAGGCGCGTCACCTCGGCCGTGTCACCCGCCTCGTCGAGCGCGGGCGTGATGTGGCCGAGGAGCGCCCGCACCGCGTCGTCGGCCCGGTGCCGCCCGCCCCGGCTGTCGAGGAGATCACCGCGCAGCCCGTAGCGCGCGGCGTGCCAGTTCGCGGCGTGCAGCATCTCCGGCGGGCACGGCGAGAAGGGCACGCCCTCCCGGTACTCGCGTACGGCCGTGGCCACCAGGCCCCGGACGATGCCCGCGAACATCATCGCGTCGTCGGCGGTGAGCTGGACGTCCAGGCAGCGCACCTCGATCGTGGGGTAGCGCTCGGACAGCCGGGCCTGCCAGTAGACCTGCCGGGAGTCCAGGATCGCCCCGGCCTCGACCAGCGCGCCGACGCGCCGTTCGTAGTCGGCCGGGCCGTCGAAGTGGGGCGGCGGGCCGCTGACGGGCCAGCGGCCGAAGACGACGGTGCGCCAGCTCGCGAAGCCGGTGTCCCGCCCCCACCACAGCGGGGAGTTGCCGCCCATGGCGACGAGCACGGGCAGCCAGGGGCGGACGCGGTTGAGTACGGCGGTGCCCACCCGCTTGTCGGGGACGGCGACGTGCACGTGCATGCCGTTGACCAGCTGTTCGTCCGCCAGGCGGGCGCCGAGCTCGGCGACCGCCGCGTACCGCGGCTGCTCGGTGATCGCGACCGGCGCGGCGCAGGTGAGGGGCGCGGTGCCGATCGCGGCGGCCCGGCAGCCGGCCTTGTCGGCCGCGACGGCGACCGCGCGGCGCAGCCGCAGGAGGTGCGCGCCCACGGCGGCCAGCTCGGCGCAGACGGGGGTGGCGACCTCCAGCTGCGCCTGGAGCAGCTCCGCCTGGACCTCCCGCGCGTCCACGCTCGGCTGCAGGCCCGCCACCGCGCGCACCTCGTCCGCCAGCGGCACGAGCGTGGCCGTGCCGGGGTCCAGCAGGAGGTACTCCTCCTCCACTCCCATGGTGATCACAAGGCACGTGTACCCCTCCGGGAGCGGAATGCTCAAGGACGGTCCCGGTGTCCGCCGACTGCCGTCCGCCAGGGGCGGACTCGGCCAGCGGGTGGTATTCGGGGAGTCCCCGGTGCTCCGGTGGGGCCGCGGGGTACGGAGAGGTCCAGCGAGGGACGGCCGGAGAGGGTGCGATGCAGTCGGAGAACGATCCGCGGGGCGGGGGTGAGCCGCCCGGTGACGCCCGGGGCGGCGCTCGCGCGGGGCGTGCCGGGCGGGTGCTGGTGCGGCCGACAGCGTCCTGGTTCGCGGCGGGCTTCAGCACGGGGCTGGGGCTGACGCTGGCCTATCTGGCGGTGCAGACGGTCCTGCGGATCAGCGGTGTGCTCACCCTCCTGCTGCTGGCCCTCTTCGTGGCGATCAGTCTGGAGCCGGTGGTGGGCTGGCTCGCGCGCCGCCGGCTCGGCCGGGGCTGGGCGGTGACCGTGGTGATCGTCGCGTCGCTGGCCCTCCTGGCGGGCTTCCTCGCGCTGGTGATCCCGCCCGTCTCCAACGAGGTCTCCGCCCTGGTCGACGCGGTGCCGGAGTGGCTGCGGCAGCTGCACGACCACCACTCCGCGCTGGGCCGTCTCGAGGACCGCTACCACCTGATCTCGAAGGCCCGCAGGCAGCTCGGCTCCGGCATGGGGACGGCCGTGGTGGGCGGGCTGCTGGGCGCGGGCCACCTGGTCGTCAGCGCGGTGACCGGGACCGCGCTCGTCGTGGTCCTGACCGTGTACTTCATGGTGGGGATGGAGCAGCTGAAGCGGTTCGTCTACCGCTTCGTACCGCACAGCCGCCGAGCCGGGGTGGTGACGCTGACGGAGGCGACGCTGGTGCGGGTCGGGCGCTACATGCTGGGCAACGCCGCGACGTCGGCCGTCGCGGGGCTGGCCACGTTCGCCTGGTGCGAGGTGCTGGACGTCCCGTACCCGGCGGCGCTCGGCGTGCTCGTCGCGCTGCTGGACATGGTCCCCGTCGTGGGGTCGACCGTCGGCGGGGTGGTGGTGAGCCTGGTGGCCCTGGCGGTGTCCTTCCCCGTGGCGCTGGGCACCGCGGGCTTCTACACCGCGTTCCGGCTGGCCGAGGACTATCTGATCATGCCGAAGGCGATGCGGTACGCGGTGGACGTGCACCCGCTGGTGACGGTCGTCGCCGTGGTCATCGGCGGGGCCCTGCTCGGGATCGTCGGGGCGCTGATCGCCATCCCGGTCGCCGTGGGGATCGGGATCGTGCTGGAGGAATCCGCGTTTCCGCGGATCGACGCCGCATAGCCGCCGCCGACCTGGGAACCCGGGGCATATGGTGCGAATCGGATACACGATGATGACGGAGCAGGCGGGCCCCCTGGACCTCGTCGAGCATGTGGTGGCCGCCGAGAAGGCCGGGTTCGACTTCTCCGTGACCTCGGACCACTTCTCCCCGTGGCTGGCGTCGCAGGGCCACTCGCCGCACGCGTGGACGGTCCTGGGCGCCGCCGCGCGGGCCACGTCCCGGATCCCGCTCATGACGTACGTGACCTGTCCGACCACCCGCTACCACCCGGCCCTGGTCGCCCAGCAGGCCGCCACGCTCCAGCTGCTGTCCGGGGGGCGCTTCCGCCTCGGCCTCGGTTCGGGCGAGAACCTCAACGAGCACGTGGTCGGCGGCGGCTGGCCCTCGGCGGAGATCCGGCTGGACAAGCTCGCGGAGGCGGTCGGGATCATCCGGCGCCTCTTCGAGGGGCGGATCCTCAACCACCACGGCACCTACTTCGACGTGGAGCACGCCAAGCTCTGGGACCTGCCGGGCGAGCCCCCGCCCATCGGCATCGCCGTCTCGGGCGAGGTCTCCTGCCGGCTCGCCGGGCACCTGGCCGACCTGGTCATCGCCACCGAGCCGAGGAAGGAGCTCCTGGACCTCTTCGAGCGGCACGGCGGAGCGGGCAAACCGAGGGTGGGCCAACTGCCCGTCTCCTACGACCTGGACCGCGACGCGGCGATCGACCGGGCGCACGACCAGTTCCGCTGGTCCGGGCTCGGCTGGCAGGTGAACTCCGAGCTGCCCCACGACGGCGCCATCGCCGCCGCGACCCGCACCGTCACCAAGGACGACGTCGTGGAGTCGATCCCCTGCGGCCCCAAGGTCGACGAATTCGTCGACGCGGTGCGGGCCTACACCGACGCGGGCTTCACGGAGGTGGCCCTGGTCCAGATCGGCGGCGACCAGCAGGCCCCCTTCCTGACCTGGGCGGAGGAGGAACTGCTCCCCGCGCTGCGGGAACTCTGAGGAGCCCCCGCGGCGGGGTGGCGTCAGCGCTCGGCGCGGCGGCCGAAGTGCACTGTCTTCGCGGTGAGCAGGAAGAGATCCTCGCGCCGGTCGACACCCGCCGGGTCGGCCGGGTCCAGCAGCCGGTCCAGCGTCGCCAGGTCCTCGGCGCCGAGGAGCTCGTCGAGGGCGTTCCGGGTGCGCTCCAGCACGGCGCGCACCGAAAGGCGGACGGCCTCGGACGGGGGCGCCGGGTGGTCCACGAGGAAGGACTTGGACCGCACCTCGGTGAGCCCGGCCGTACGCAGCATGCCGGGCCAGTCCTCGACCACCGCCACCGTGCCGGGCAGTTCGGCCCGCATCCGGTCGAAGCGGACGGCCATGGCCGCGTCCAGCCGGGTCTGGAGGCCGGGGACCCCGAAGCCCAGGTCCCTGGGCAGCCAGCGGGCGGGCAGCCCGCCCTCGACGACGGCCAGGACCCCGCCGGGCGCGAGCAGCCCGGTCAGCCGGTCCAGCGCGTCCTGCTGGTCGCCGACGTGGTGCACGACCTGGCCCGTCCACACCAGGTCGGCGGGGCCGAGCCCGTCGAGTCCCCCGGGGAACTCCGCGACCTGGGTGCGCAGCCGGACGCCGAGCCGCCCGGCCCGCTCCTCGGCGCGGGCCAGCAGCTCCGGCGACCCGTCCACCGCCGTGACCTCCGCCTGCGGGAAGACCGCCGCCATCCGGCAGGCCGCCACACCCGGCCCGCTGCCGACGTCCAGGACCCGCCGCGGGGCCAGGTGCGCCAGCTCGTCGAGCGCCTGCCGCACATAAGGGCTCTGGGTCTCGCCCTCGTGCTCCAGCATGTCGGCCATAGCGGCCCAGTCGAAGTCGTTCATCCCACCCGCTCCTTCAGCTCGTCCTCGGTCGGATCCGTGCCCGCCGCGGGGTTCCTCCACGGCCGGACACCTCCTGCCGCCGACCATGCGCCCCGCCCCCGCGGGTTGACAAACCTTGTTGCCGTTTCTGCAATAAAGGGATGGAAGAGGTACTCGCCGCCGTCGGACCGCGGCTCAAGCGGATCCGTCAGCAGCGCAAATGCACGCTGGCGGCGCTGTCGAAGACCACCGGGATCTCGGTGAGCACACTGTCCCGGCTGGAGTCCGGGCAGCGCAGGCCGAGCCTGGAACTCCTGCTGCCGATCGCGCACGCCCACCAGGTGCCGCTGGACGAGCTGGTCGGCGCACCGCCGGTGGGCGACCCCCGGGTGCGGCTGAAGCCGGTCGAGCGCGGGGACACGACGGTGGTGCCGCTGACCCGGCAGCCCGGCGGCCTCCAGGCGTTCAAGATGGTCATCCCCGCCACCCGCCGCACGCCCGAGCCGCGCACCCACGACGGCTACGAATGGCTCTACGTGCTCGGCGGCGAGCTGCGGCTGGTGCTCGCCGAGCACGACGTCGTGCTCAAGGCAGGCGAGGCCGCGGAGTTCGACACCCGGCTGCCGCACTGGTTCGGCAGCACCGGGAAGGCGCCGGTGGAGATCCTCAGCCTGTTCGGCCCGCAGGGCGAGCGCATGCACGTCCGCGCGCAGCCCCGCACGCTCTGACCAGGGCGTTCGCCACCACCGAGCGTTTCCCGGCAGCCGCTTCCCGGTATCCTGTGGGCCTTCCCGCAGGAGGTGTGCACCGATGGAATTCCGGCTGCTCGGAGCGGTGTCGGTGGCCACCGAGGACGGCGATCTCCCGATCGGGCCCGCCAAGCGGTGCAGCCTGCTCGCCGCGCTGCTGCTGCGCCCCAATCGCCCGGTTTCCGTCGACCAGTTGACGGCCGCCCTGTGGGACCACGAACCGCCGCAGCGCGCCCGCGGCGTCATCCAGGGCCACGTGTCCCGGCTGCGGACCCTGCTGCTGGCGGCCGGCGCCGAGGTGTACGGCGTCGAGCTGGTCACCCAGGGCACGGCCTACGTCCTGCGGATGCCCGAGAGCCTGCTGGACGCCCACCGCTTCGAGGAACTGGTGACGCTGGCCCGCGGCCGGAGCGCCCCGGGCGACGCGGTGACGATGTACCAGGAGGCGCTGTCGCTGTGGCAGGGGCCGGCTCTGGCCAACACCTACCCGAGCCCGCCGCTCCAGGCCGCCGCGCACGCGCTGGAGGAGCTCCGGCTTGCCTCGGTGGAACAGCTGGCCTCCTGCTATACGCGCCTGGGCGAGCACGCCAGGGCGGCCGCGGTCCTGCGCCCGGCGGCGACCGCCCACCCCTTGCGCGAATCGCTGTCGGTCGCCCTCATGCGGGTGCTCCAGCGCGCGGGCCGCCGCTCGGAGGCTCTCGACTGGTTCCACCGCACCCGGCGGCTGCTCGCCGACGAGCTGGGGGTCGACCCGGGCCGCGAACTGGCGGACGCCTACAGCATGGCCCTGCGCGGGGACTGCGACGGCGCGGTGGAGGCGGCGGCCGCGGCCCCGCCCGTCGTCGTCGCGCCCGCACCCGCCCCGCCCGCCGTTCCCCATGCCGTCGTGGCCGACCTGCTGCCCCGCGCGCCGCGGGGCTTCCACGGGCGGACGGCCGAACTCACCGCCCTGTCCCGGGCCGCGGCGGGCGAGGCGCCCGTCTGCCTGGTCACGGGTCCGGCCGGGGTCGGCAAGACGGCGCTCGCGGTGCAGTGGGCCCACCGCAACCACACGGCCTTCCCCGACGGCCGCCTCTACGCCGATCTGCGCGGCTTCAGCGAAACCGGCGAGCCGACGCTCGCCGAGACGCTGCGCGAGTTCCTGCTGGCGCTGGGCATCGCACCACGCCGGATACCGGAGTCGGCGAACGGGTCGGCCGCGCTCTTCCGCTCCCTCACCGCCGACCGCCACCTCCTGGTCGTGCTCGACAACGCACGCGACTCCGAGCAGGTCAGGCCGCTCCTGCCGGGCGGCGCCCGCTGTGTCACCGTCGTCACCAGCCGGCACCGGCTGCCTGGACTGATCGCCTCCGACGCCGCCCGCCCCGTCCCCCTGGACGTGCTCGGGCCGGAGGACGGCACGGCGCTGCTCGCCGGGGTGCTCGGCGAGGACCGGGTGCTCGCGGAACCGGTGGCCGCGCGCAAGGTGGCCGAGCTGTGCGGCGGACTGCCGCTCGCCCTGCGGGTGGCGGCCGCCAGGCTGGCGGACCGGCCGCACCGGCCGCTGGACGCCATGAGCGCCGAACTGTCCGACGAGACACGCCGGCTGAGCCTCCTGGACGTGGAGGACACCGGCGTACGGGCGGCGCTGCGGCTCACCGTGGGACAGCTCCCCGAGTCCGTCGCCCACCACTTCGCCCACCTGGGCCGCCACCCCGGCACCCACGTCGACCGGTACGCGGCGGCGGCCCTGGCGGGCACCTCCCCGGACGAGGCCGAGGCCGCGCTGGAACGGCTGGCCGTCGCGCACCTCGTCACGGAAACCGCGCCGGGCCGCTGGACACTGCACGACCTCGTGCGCCTCTACGCGCGTGGACTGGACGCCGGGCCCGAGGCCCTCACCCGCGTCCTCGACCACTACGCCGCCACCGGCCTCGCCGCGGCGACCGCCGCCGAGCCCGGCGACGAGGAGTGCTTCACCCTGCCCGCCGACTTCCACCTCCCCGCCCCGGCAAGGGCGTTCGAGGACCGGGACGAGGCCATGGCCTGGTACGCGGCGGAGCGCGACGACCTCGCGCTGGCGGCGGCCGCGGCGCACCGCGCCGGGCTGCACGGCAGGACCTGGCGGATCGTCCTGGCGCTGTGGCCGCTCATGGTGTGGCGGGTGCTCGACGGCTGGACTCCCCTGCTGGAGAAGGCGCTCGCGGCGGCGCGGGCCGACACCGACCCGCGCACCGAGTCGCGGGTGCTGACCCTGCTCGGCTGGGTGCTGACCGAGGAGGGCCGTACCGCCGAGGCTCTGGTCCACCTGGAGGCCGCCCCCGCGCTCGCCGTCCGGGCCGGCGACCTGAGCGGCGAGGCGACCGCGCTGGTCAACCTGTCGCTGGCGCAGGCGGCGCTGGGCGATCCGGAGAAAGCCGCGGAAGGCTGCGTACGAGCGGCGGAACTGGCCCGCGGGGCCGAGGACCGGCCCACCGAACGGCTGGCCCTCTACCACCTCGCACGGCATCGGCTGGACGCCCGGGAATGGCGGTCGGCCCTGGACACGGCGGCCGCGGCCATGGCCCTCGACGAGCTCTCCGGGGCGCAGGCCGCGTCCCGCGTGCTGCTGTCCACGGTGATCGGGGAGGCCCTGCTCGGGCTCGGCGACGAGGAGCAGGGGATCCGGGAACTCGACCGGGCGGCGCGGGAAGCGGAGGCGTCCGGCTTCGACGACGGCGCCGCGCGGGCCCTGGGCGCGCTGCTCCGGGTGTCGGCGGACGAGGGTTTCCGGGTGCGGTACGACGCGGCGCGGGACCGGCTCACGGCACGGACGTAAGCCTCGCCCCGGCGCGTGAGCGGGACGTGAGCGACGCGTGAGCGGAACGCCAGCGAGCCCCGTCAAGCTGGTCGAGAGCGGGAAACAACACCGCGAACCCGCCCGACGGACTCGGCAGCGATATCGCCTGCCGCGCCCGGCATTTCATGCTGCCCTATCGCAGAACTTACTATTCATTTGGAATTCGCGAATTGTTCATTCTGCGTCTCATATCCATTGACTTACCTGCCACTTCACCTCATGATCCATTTTGCCGTGGCGCCTCCCCCATGCCGCGAACCGACCTATCGTGAACGAAAGTTGTGGCAATGGACGCGAAAGCCCTCCTGCTTCTGATCCGTGTGGGCTGCTTGCGTGAACAAGCACTGACCTCTTGGACCCGCCGGGCGGATTTCGGGCTGGCCGTGGCCGAGAGCGCCACCGCCGCCTATCTCAGGCTGGCGGAGCACCAAATTCCGCTCTCGCCGGAACGCCCCGCGGAAGAGGTGTACGAAGCCTGCCGCGCCGCCCTCGCGGCGGCGCCGGGTGAGAAGGGCGTCATCGGATTCCTCGACTCGACCCTCCCTCTTGTGGCCCGGCTCGCCGAGGAGTTCGGACTGCCCGGCTGCTCGCCGAGCACACTGCGGTCCCTCACGGACAAGACCTGGGCGAGGGAGCGCTTCGCCGAGGCCGGGGTGCCCGGCCCGCGCTTCCGGGTGCTCGACGCGGCCGTCACCGACCCCGCAGAACGGCGGGCGGCCGTCGAGGGTCTCACCTATCCCCTCATCGTCAAGCCCGCCGACTCCTCGGCCGGACGCGGCGTGGTGCGGGCCGGGAACCCGCGGGAACTCGACACGGCGTGGGGTGCGGCGGCACCCTTCACCAAATCCGGCACCCTCCTCGCCGAGGAGGAGTTGCTCGGTGCGGAGATCAGCGTCGAGACGGTCACCGTCGACGGGCACACCGTGGTCGCGGCCTGCACCGAGAAGCTGAGCACCCGGGGCGACTCGTTCGTCGAGCTCGGCCAGGCCGTACCGGCCCGCCTCGACGCCGCCTCGGAGGCCGAGGTCTCCGGGATCGCGGCCGCCGCGCTCAAGGCCGTCGGCTTCGACCACGGCATCGCGCACACCGAGATGATCCTGACCGCCCACGGCCCCCGGATCATCGAGGTCAACCCCCGGCCCGCCGGCGACTGCATCCTGGACCTCGTCGAGCTCACCAGCGGAGTGGACCTCTACGGCACCGCCGCCGACCTCGCCCTGAGGCGACCGGTCGACACCGACGCCCTCGACCGGGCCGCCCCCACCTCCGGCGCGGCCATCCGCTTCCTCTCCGCCGAGCCCGGCGTCGTCCGGCACATCGACGGAGTCACCGAGGCGTCCGCCCTGCTCGACCCCGCCCGTGAGCGGCTGGTGCTGCTGACCCGGCCCGGCGACATCGTCGAACCGGTCACCACCAACCTGCACCGCCTCGGCTACGTCATCGCCGTCGGCGACGACACCGCCGCCGCGGTCGGACGCGCGGACCGCCTCGCCGCGATGGTCACCGTCGTCACCTCCCCCGCCGCCCCCGGCGAACCCCCCGCCCGCCGCCTGCCCAGCTCCGAGTGCTGGACCTGATGGCCGACGGCAGCCCGACAAGGACTTCCATGCGATCCCCTGATTCCTACTGGCTGGACACCGGACCGACCTGGACCGGAAGCAGCGGCGCACTGCCGCGGCGCACCGGCGTCTGTGTGCTCGGCGCCGGCGTGATGGGCTCGACCCTCGCCTACTGGCTGGCCACCGCCGGGCTGCGGCCCCTGGTACTGGAGCGCAACTCCGCCCCGGCCATGGGCTCTTCCGGCCGCAACGCCGGACGCCTGATCCAGGGCGGCAACGCCCAGCACGCCCTCGCGATCGAGAAGTTCGGCCACGCCGAGGCCCTGGCCATCTACCGCGCCACCCTCACCAACCGGGACCTGGTGCGCGAAGTGGCCGCCCGCGAGGGGCTGGAGGCGACCCGCTTCCCCACCGCCAAGCTCGACCTCGCGGTCACCGAGGACGAGGCCCTCGAACTCAAGCGCACCGCCGAGGCCCTGACGGCCGACGGCATCGAAGCCGAGTGGCTGGACCTCCCGGCCGCCCGCGAGGCGTTCGGCACCGGCCTCCCCGACACCGTCCTGGGCGGGCTGTACCGACCGGACCAGGACGCGGTCCACTCCGTCGCGTACGTACGGGGCATGGCCGCCGCGGCCGCCCGCCACGGCGCGGACTTCGCGTGCGGCGTCACCGTCACCTCCGTGGAAGCGGCCCCCGGCGGCGGGTGGCTCGTCACCACCGACGCAGGCCGAGTCCTCGCGGAGCAGGTGGTCGTCGCGCTCAACGCCTGGACGCCCCGGCTGCTGCCGGAGCTCGCCCCGGTCATCACCCCGGTGCGCGGTCAGCTGGTCCAGACGGCGCCCGTGCCCTTCCGCATACCGCAGTGGGGACTCGACCGCGGCCTCCTCTACGGCGGCCAGGCCCCGGACGGCTCGCTGCTCATCGGCGGCCTGCGCAACACCGTCCCGGGCCGCGACGAGGGCATCGACCTGCCGCAGGACGACAACACCCCCGCCTTCTCACCCGACTTGGCCCAGCGGCTGGCCGACGCACTGCCCTCGCTGCTCCCGGAGGCCACCGGCGTCCCGGTGGCCCGGGCGTGGAGCGGAGTCATGGCGTTCACCCCGGACCGCTGCCCGCTGGTCGGGGCCTGGCCGGGCGCGGCCGGGCTGTGGGTGATGGCCGCGTTCAACGGCCATGGCATGCCGTACTCCCAGGTCATGCCGGAACAACTCGCGGAGCGGATCCGCGGCGGTCGCGGGGACGGCATTCCGTCCGCGTTCGACCCCGCCCGCTTCCTCTGAGCAGGAGCAACATGTCACAGTCAGCCATACTTTCCCCGGCCCCCGTGGCCGGGCCCTGGGGTCCGGGACACCGCGGCGGTGCTCCGCTCCTGGTGATCGGGGCGGGCCCCAAGGCCATCGCCCTGGCGGTGAAGTCGAGCGTGCTGCGTGCCGCCGGCTTCGACGTCCCCGAGGTCGTCGCCGTCGAGCGGGACTGCACCGCCGCCAACTGGCGTGCGGGACGCGGCTGGACCAACGGCCGGCAGCCGCTCGGCACCCTCCCCGAGAAGGACCTCGGCTTCCCGTACGACTGCACCACCTGGGGAGATGCCCAGGACCCGGTCACGGGCGAGATCGCCCAGCGGATGGCCGGCTTCAGCTGGTCCAGCCACCTGCTCGGCCAAGGCGCGTACGCCCGCTGGATCGACCGCGGGCGACCGCAGCCCAGCCACCGGGAGTGGGCCGACTATCTGGAGTGGGCGGCCGACCGGGCGGGTCTGCGGACGGTCACCGGTGAGGTCCGCGCCGCCGAACTGGCGGACGGCGGCTGGGAGCTGACCGTCGACGACGGCACGGCGCCCGTGACCGTGCGCGGCCGCGGCCTGCTGGTCTCCGGGCCGGGCCCGACCGCGGGCACCCTGCCGGCCGACGGCGCCGGCGTGCTGGACACGGCGGGCTTCTGGAAGCTCGCCGTGGAGGGGCTGCCGCAACGGGTCCAGAGCGTGATCGTCGTGGGAGCGGGCGAGACCGCGGGGACGATCGTGCGCGAGCTCGCCCTCGGGCAGGACCGGCAGGCCACCGTCGTCGCCCCGCGGGCCACGCTCTACAGCCGGGGCGAGAGCCCCTTCGAGAACCGCTACTACAGCGACCCCACCGGCTGGGCCGGCCTCTCCGAGGCGGACCGGCAGGAGTTCATCCGGCGCACCGACCGCGCGGTCTTCTCGCAAGAGGTGCAGAGCGACCTCGCGCGGACCACCAATGTCTCCTGGGAGCCGGGCCGCGTCGTCGGCGCACGCCCCGCCGACAGCGGTGTGGTGGTCGAGGTCGCGTACGGCGGGGAACTGCGCGTCCACCGCGCCGACCTGGTCGTCGACGCGACGGGCGGCGACCCGCTGTGGTTCACCCGCCTCCTCGGGCCGCACGCCCAGGAAGCCCTGCGGGCCGCGCTCGGCGGCACCGCGACCCGCGACCGTCTCGAGCACTCCATCGACGCCTCGCTCGCGGTGGCCGGCCTGCCCGCGCCCCTGCACCTGCCCAACCTGGCCGCGCTGGCGCAGGGACCGGGTTTCCCCAACCTGAGCTCCCTCGGGCTGCTCTCGGACCGCGTGCTCGCCTCGTACGTCCCGCGCACGCGCCCTGACGACTCCGCGGCGGCCGACGCCCGCACACCCGCACGGGCCACCGCGCCCGGCCTCGACCCCATGGGAGCAGTACAGCGATGACCACCGATCTCGTACCGGACGTCGACTTCGTCCAGTTGCTCTTCACCGACGTCGCCGGACGCCTGAAGACCCTGGAGGTCCCCACCGCCCGCTGGGCCGAGGTGCGCGACAGCGGCTGGACCCTCGACGGTTCCGTGCTCCTGGGCTACGGCGACCCCGAGCACAGCGACCTGCGCCTCGTGCCGGACCCGTCGACGTATGTGCGGCGGCCCTGGGACACCGTGTCCGGGCGCACCGTCGGCATGGTCTTCTGCGACGTCGTGGACACCGCGGGGCGGCCGTTCGCCGCGGACCCCCGCGCGGTGCTGCGGAAGGCTGTCGAGGCGTCGGAGGCTCGCGGCCAGCGCCCCGTCTTCGGTGTCGAGGCCGAGTTCTACCTCCTGCGTCCCGGCGCTCCCGGCACGGCGGGCGAACCGGCGGACGGCGCCGGTTACTGGGACCTGAGCGTCGACGAGGAGGCCGACGAGGTCTGCCGGGACATCGCCGAGGCCCTGGCCCGGATGGGATTCACCGTCGACGGGCACCACCACGAGGTGTGCGCCGGGCAGCGGGAGCTCGTCTTCCGGCACGGTGACGCGCTGACCACCGCGGACCGGCTGCTGCTGCTCAAGCACACGGCCCGGGTCATGGCCCGCCGCCGCGGGCTGTCCGCGGTCTTCATGCCCAAGCCCCTGGCGCACCTCTACGGAAACGCCCTGCACGTCCACGTCTCGCTGGCGGGCACGGAGGCGCCGTCGAAGGCGCTGTTCCACGACGGTGACGACGCGGACGGCATGTCCGCTCTCTTCCGGAGCTCGCTCGCCGGCGTCCTCGACCACGCGCCCGCGCTGACGGCTCTGGGCAACCCGACCGTCAACTCCTACAAGCGGCTCGTCCCCGCCTCCGGCACTCCGGTGCACCGCAGCTGGGCGCGGCACAACAGGTCCACCGCGTTCAAGGTCGTGGGGGACAACGCGGTGCCCGGCTCGCTCCGGCTGGAGATGCGCAGCCCCGATCCGGCCGCCAATCCCCACCTGCTCTTCGCGGGCGTGCTCGCCGCGTTCGCCGACGGCCAGGACCGTGACCTGAAGCTGTCCGAGGCGTGCGAGGAGCCGGCCGACCAGCTGGACCCGGCGGCTCTCGCCACGCGCGGCATCCTGCCGCTGCCCACGGACCTGCCCTCCGCGCTGCGGGCCCTGGACGAGGACGGCACCGTGCGCGAGGCCCTGGGCACTCTCACGACCGGCGCGTTCGTCCGCAACTCCACGGCCGACTGGGCCGCGTGGCACCGCGTCGTCACCGCCTGGGAGATCGAGCGGTACGCCGATTCCGTCTGACCGCGACCAGTCACCCCGCACACCCGACATCGAGGAACCCTCCCATGCACCACACCGTCGAGACGACCGAAGGCCCGGCCGAGGTCCCCTCCCCCGACCACCGGTGGACCGCGCTGTTCTTCATCACCGAGCCGGGTATCGGCGAGGTCCTTCCCGAGCTGGCGGGCTGCACGACCGGCCTGTGCTCGGTGCGTGACCAGGCCGCCCGGTTCGCGCGGGCCGATGTCCGGGTGCTGGGCGTCAGCGCGCACGCCCCGGGCCGGCTCGCGGAGTTCGCCCGCGCCCGCGACCTGGGGTATCCGCTCGTGGGCGACGGTGAGCTGGCGCTCGGCCGGGCGCTGGGCGTCCCCGAGGTGACGGCCGGCGACCGCACGCTGTTCGCCCGCGCCGCCGTCGTCCTCGACCGCGCGGGGACCGTACGGGCCGTGCTGCACCCGGTGCCCGAGCCCGAGCGCCACGCCGAACTCGTCCTGGAGAAGCTCGCGGAGCTCGAGGCCGACGAGAGTGACCGTGCCTGACGCGACCACCGTGCGGGGCGGCCGGATCCGCGCGCTCCTGCCGGCTCCCGGCGCGCCCCGCGCGCTGGCCGTCTCCACCCTCGTCGGCCAGACCGGCGGCGGCCTCTTCCTGCCGGTCAGCGCGCTGTTCTTCACCCGCTCCGTAGGGCTCGCGCCGTCCCAGGTCGGCGTGGGGCTCGCGGTCGCCGGGCTGATCGGGCTGGCCGCCGCCGTACCGATCGGGCGGATCGCGGACCGCTTCGGGCCGCGGGGCACGTACGCGGTCACGCTGCTCGGCCAGGCGGCGGCCACCGCCTCGTTCGCCCTGGTGCACTCGCTGTGGGCGTTCATCCTGACCAACACGGTCGCGGCGCTCGCGCAACGCGGCGGGAACGCCGCCCGGGGCGCCGTCATCGGTGGCGTCGGCCAGGGCGAAGAGCGGGTGCGGCTGCGCGCCATGCTCAAGTCGGTGACCAACACCGGCCTGAGCGTCGGCACCGCGCTCGCCGCGCTCGCCCTGGCCGCCGACTCGCGCTCCGCCTACCTCACGGTGGTCTTCCTCAACGCCGCGAGCTACGTGTGCGCCGCGCTGCCCCTGCTGCGGGTGCCGCCGGTCGAGGCCGCCGGCACCGGACCGTCGGCACCCCCGCGCCGCGCGGTGCTGCGCGACCGGCGGTACACGCTGGTCACCGTGTTGTGCGGGATCACCAGCATCCACTACGACGTGCTCTCCCTCGGCCTGCCGCTGTGGATCGCGGGCCACAGCGGCGCCCCGCGGTGGAGCATCTCCGCCGTCATCATGGCCAACACCGTCCTGGTGGTCCTGCTCCAGGTCCCCTTCTCCCGGGGCACGGGTGAAGTACCGGCTGCGGCCGCGGCGGTTCGCCGGTCGGGCTGGGTGCTGTGGGCGGGCTGGGCGGTGATCGCCTGTACCGCCTTCGCCACCTCCCCGGCCCTGGCCTTCGTGCTGCTGGTCGTGGGCATGGTGCTGCACACCGCCGGTGAACTGTGGCACTCGGCGGGCAGTTACGGCCTGAGCTACGAACTGGCCCCGGCCGGTTCGCACGGCGAGTACCAGGGCTTCTTCTCCCTCGGCCGCGGGGCCACCGCGGCGCTGGCACCCATGGTGGTCACCACCGTCTGCCTGGCCGACGGAGCCCGGTGGCGGGCCGTCAGCGGATGGCTGCTGCTCGGTCTCGTCGTCGCGGCGGCGGCCGCCGCCGTGCCCTCGGCCACCCGCGCCGCCGCCCGGCGGCCCGAGGCCCCTCTCCCCCTACCCGTACAGGAGTCAGCATGACCGCCCTCGCGTCCGCACCCACAGGACCCGTGCCGGCCGGAGCACGACAGACCGCGGAGGCACCGGGCACGCGGGGGCCGTCGGTCCTGGTCCTGGGCGGCGGCACCCGGCTGCCGGAAGCCCTGCGGGGGCACGGCATGTATGTCGTCTACGGCGGTACGCCCGAGGAGTTCACCCCCGCACACCGCGCGGCCTGCGACGAGGCGTGGCTGCTCGCGGAGGGGTCCGAGGACGACTGGGTACGCAGAGCGGTCGCGCTGCACCAGGTGGTCCCGTTCCGTCGCGTGGTCACCGTACGGGAGCGGTTCCTGACGGCCGCCGCCCGGATCGCCGACGCGCTCGGCCTCGGCGGGAATCCGCTGGAGACCGTACTGGCTCTCAAGGACAAGTCCCTGATGCGGCGGCGCTGCGAGGCCGTCGGCGACGGAGCCGCGGTGCGCGCGCGGCTGCTGCACGAGCCCGACGACGTGGACGCGTTCGTGGCCCGGGCCGGCCTGCCGGTCGTCCTCAAGCCGCGTGACGGCTCCGGCAGTCAGGGCATCGTCGTCGTCCGTGACGCCGCGGGCGTCCGGTCCGCGCGCCTGCGGGTCGGTGCCCTGCCGGGGGCGACGCTCGCCGAGGAGTTCCTCGACGGCCCGGAGTTCAGCGTCGAGACGTTCAGCTACGACGGGGCACACGAACTCCTGGCCGTCACCGAGAAGTTCACCGGCGAGGGCGCGGTCGAGATCGGCCACGTCGTTCCCGCGCGGATCAGCGCGGACGGGCGCGCCGCGCTGACGGAGGCGACCTTCCGGTTCCTCGACGCCATGGGCTTCGTCGAGGGACCCGCGCACACCGAGATCATCCTCACGGCGGCCGGGCCCCGCGTCGTCGAGTCGCACAACCGCCCCGGCGGTGACGGCATCGTCGACCTCGTCCGGCACGTCCACGGCGCCGACCTCCGGGACCTGCTGGCCGCCAGGACCGCGGGCGCCCCGGCCCCGGCGCCGGACGGGGACCCGGCCGGCGCCGCCGCGACCTGGTTCCTGACCGCCGGACCCGGCGTCGCCACCGAGGTCTCGGGCTGGGAGGCGGCCGCCGGACAGCCGGGAGTCGTGGCGGTGTCGCCCGGGATCCGGACCGGGGACACCGTCTCCCCCTTGCGCACGTCCGGCGACCGGTGCGGCTCGGTGACCGCGGTGGGCGCGACGCCCGACGAGGCGCTCGCCCACGCCCGCGACGCGCTGGCCCTGGTCACCGTCCGCACCGCCCCTTCGTACCAGCAGAGCACCGAGAGCCGATGAGCACGATGACCACTCCCCGCAATTCCCTGACCGAGCGCTATCTCGGCTCCCCGGCCGGCACGGCCGCGGTGTGGCCCGACGCCCCGGACCCGGACCGGCTCAAGGCCGTGCACGGCGCGCTCGAGGACCGCTTCCTGACCCGCCCGGCCTTCCTGGAGGCAACGGAGACGGAGCGTCTCGAAGGCGACCTGAACGGCATCCTGGACCTGTTGTTCTCCCTGCCCGAGCGGCTCTTCGACGGCGACGCCCACGCCTTCGCCGCCGCGGCGGGGCTGCGCCCCGAGCAGGCGCGCATCGCCCTGCGGCCCCCGGTGGCGGAGCCCGCCCGGATCGGCCGCGCCGACCTCTACCACGACGGGACGGGCTTCCGGCTGCTGGAATTCAACATCAGCAGCGCGCTCGGCGGCCTCGACGTCCCCGAACTCAACCGGCTGCTCCTCCAGGACGAGAAGCTCGCCGGCTTCACGGCGGCGGAACACCTGACGTTCCCCGACACCGTCGGCGCGCTCGCCGAGACCGTCCTCGCGACGGCGAAGAACGGTGGGAGCACCCCCCGGGTCGCGCTCATGGACTGGTGGCCCGGCTACCGCAAGACGGAACCCAAGATCCGCGCCCTGGCCGCGATGCTGGAGCGCCACGGCATCGAGACCGTCCCCTGCCACACGGGACAGGTACGGGAGACGGGCGGCCGGATCACGGTCGACGGCCGCCCCATCGACGCCGTCCACCGCTTCTTCACGCTCGGCGAGCTCACCGCCGACGCTCCCTCCCTCGCACGGGCCGAGGAACTCCTCGACGCCTTCGCACGGTGCGGTACGCCGGTGCTGTCCCCGCTGCGCACCTCCATGCACGGCAACAAGCGGGCGCTGGCCATGCTGTGGGAGGACCGGTGCCGCAGCACGTACGACCCTGCCGAACAGGCCCTGGTGGAGCGGTTCCTGCCCTGGACGCACGAGCTGCGCCCCGGCCCGGCCCAGGTGCGAGGCGAGGAGGTGGACCTCCTCGCGTACTGCGCGCGGCAGCGTGAGGACCTCGTCCTCAAGCCCTCGCACGGCCTCGGCGGCACCGGCACCGTACTCGGCCGCGGCACCGGCGGCCAGGAGTGGGCGGACGCCCTGCCCCGGGCGGCGACAGGTGGGTACATCGTCCAGGAACTGGTCACCCCGCGACCGGAGTTGTTCCCCGACGGCGAGACGGGCGGGCTCTCCCCCTGGACGCTCAACTGGGGCGCCTTCCTCATCGGCCGCCAGTACGCCGGTGCCTTCCTCCGGGGTCTGCCCGAGGACCGCGCGGACGTGATCTCCTTCGACAACAAGGCTCACGCGGGCTGCGTCTTCCAGGCCGCGTGACGTCACGGGCGCGGAGCTCCCCCCGCGCGCTGCCCGCAGCGCCGGCAGTGCGGTCCGCGCGCCGCTCCGCGCCCTGATGACGCTCTTCCGCTTCCTCCACACTGAGGGTGCCTTCGGCTCCGGAGAGGGCCGTTCAGGACCTTGCCGTCATGGGGAGCATGTGGTGTCGATCCCGCTCGGACCTCGCACGGACAGAGACGCACGGGTGGTGGTCGTCGGTGCGGGATTCTCCGGCATCGGCGCCGCCATCCGGCTGCGCCAGCAGGGCTTCCGGGACCTCCTGGTGCTGGAGAAGGGCGCACAACTCGGCGGCACCTGGCGCGACAACACCTATCCGGGCTGCGCGTGCGACGTCCCGTCCTCGCTGTACTCCTACTCCTTCGCGCCGAATCCCGGGTGGAGCCGGACCTTCGCCGGGCAGCGGGAGATCCACGACTACCTGCGGTCGACCGCGGACCGGCACGGTGTCGGTGACGTGCTGCGGTGCGGTGTCGGTGTCCTGCGGGCCCGGTGGGACCGAGCGGCGGGGCGTTGGCACCTGGAGACCACCGACGGCGAGTACCGCGCCGCCGTCCTGGTCCTCGCCACGGGACCCTGGCACGTCCCCCGCCGGCTCGACGTGCCGGGGCTCGACGCGTTCCCCGGGCCGGTGTTCCACACGGCCGAGTGGGACCACTCCGTGGACCTGTCCGGCCGGCGGGTGGCCGTGGTGGGCAGCGGCGCCTCCGCCGTCCAGGTCGTGCCCGCCGTCCAGGACCGGGCGGCGGCCGTGCATCTCTTCCAGCGCACCGCCCAGTGGGTGCTGCCCAAACCCGACTTCCCGGTCCCCCGGGCGCTGAGCTGGTGCATGAAGCGGATCCCGGGCGCACAACGTGCCATGCGGGCCGGTCAGTACGGCGTGCAGGAGGGCTTCGGCTACGCCTTCCGTCACCCCCACCTCGTGGGGCCCGCGCAGGCCATGGCCCGCGCCCACCTGCGGCTCGCGGTCCACGACCCGGTGCTGCGCCGGGCCCTGACACCCGGCTACCGCCTGGGCTGCAAACGCCTGCTGACGTCGAGCACCTTCTACCCGGCGCTCAACCGGCCCCACGTCCACCTGCACCCCACCGCCGCCTCCGCCGTACGCGGCCGGCACGTCATCGGTGCCGACGGCACCGGGGCCGAGGCCGACGTGGTGATCGACGCCACGGGCTTCCGCATCGGTGAACTGCCGCTGGCCCGGGGCGTGTACGGCACGGACGGCCGGTCACTGCACGAGACCTGGGGCGAGAGCGGACCCACGGCCTACCTCGGCACCAGCGTCAGCGGATTCCCCAACCTCTTCCTCCTCCTCGGCCCCAACCTCTTCTCCGGCTCCACCTCGGCCATCACCGTCCTCGAAGCGCAACTCGCCTATCTCTCCGGTGCGATGACCCACCTACGGCAGGGCCGCTACGCGTACCTGGACGTGAAACCGGGCGCCCAAGCCGACCACAACACCGCCGTGCAGGAGGCCCTGGAGACCACCGTGTACAACACGGGCGGCTGCTCCAGCTACTACTTCGGCGCGGGCGGGCGGAACACCTTCTGCTGGCCCTGGTCCACCGGCCGCCTCGTCCGCAGGCTCAGCCGCTTCGACCCCGCCGCCTACACCTGCTCCGCACCGTCCGCCCCCGTGCCCGCACCGCGGGCGGACCGCGTCAGCCCGACGAGCGAGGAGGGACTCCCCGGGGGACTCCCCCGCTGACCCAGCGGCGCCCCGGCCCCGGCCGTACGACCGCGAACTCGAAGGACTGCGCCCCCTCGGCGGCGGGCAGCAGTATCCCTGCCCCACCCGGCTGCGCCGCGCCCCGAGGCGCTGGGCCCCGTCACCACGCGGGCGAGACCCCCGCCGCCACGGACCAGGCCGTCCTCCGAGACGGTCAGCACCTCGTGGCCCTCGACGGCCGCCGCCGAGCCGCGGGCGAAGATCGCCGTGGCGTGGACGTCCGCCCAGGTCAGGCTCGGGCCGATGACCGTCGTCGACAGCAGGCCGCGCGCGGGGCGGCGCGAGTGGGGGTCGAGGATGTGGTGGCCGCGCTCGGCGGTGCCGGAGGTGGCGACGGCGGAGGCAGGGGCCTCGGCCGTCACGACGGCCAGCAGTCCGCCGGGGCGCGCGGGGTCCGCTATGCCCACTTTCCAGGGCGTTCCGGGGGCGGCCTCGCCGTGCAGTTGGAGGTCTCCGCCGCCGTTGACGCAGAGGTTGCGGGCCCCGGCTCCGTGGAGGATGGCCGCCGCCCGCTCGACCGCCCAGCCCTTGACGAGCCCGGAGGGGTCGAGCCGGCCGCCGGCCCGGGCGCTGAACCAGCCCCCGGTCAGCGCCTCCGCCTCCGCGCACAGCCGGAGCACCTCGCCGACCTCCGCCGGGCACTGCCCGACCGTGGTCTCACCGCGGTCGAGACGGCGGACGGCACTGTCGGGCTGGTAGGTGGAGAACAGGGCGTCCACATGGTGCAGCCACGTCACCGCCTCGCGCAGGGCCCGGCCGACGGCCGGGGTGACGGTGTCGCGGATGTCGAAGGAGAAGACCGTCCCCATGGCGTGCTCGACGTGGCGCTGCCCGCGCCCGCGCTCAGGCACCGGCCTTGTCCAGGGCGCTCTGCAGGGACTGGATGTAGCCCTCGCTGGTGTAGCTGGCGCCGGAGACCGCGTCGATGCCGGCGCTCTGGGCACCCAGCGCCTCCTGGGTGAGCCGGGGCAAGGCGTAGGCGGCGATCTCCTGGTCCCTGCCGCGGCCGGAGGGCGCCTGGAGCACGCGGACGGCGGTCAGCCTGCCCCGGGTGAGGGTGGCTTCGACCTGGACCGGGCCGTACCGGGTGTCGATCACGGCACCGGTGAACGCGCCCGTCCGGCTGCCCGGAGGCAGGGTCGCGGCGGGCGAAGTGACGGGCTGCGGCGCGGAGACGGCCGGGGGCGGCGGGCTGTGCTGCGGTTTGAGGGACAGCAGCAGGACGACGCCCGTGGCTGTCGTCAGGACGGTGACGGCGGCTCGGCGCACGCGCGGTCTCCTTCGGGTGCGGACTCGGGTGCGGATCCCGGTGCGGACACGGTCTGCGGGTTCAGAGGGCGAACGACTCGTGGTGGATGCGGCGGCGCGGTACGCCCGCGCCGCGCAGGGCCCGCAGCGCCGCCTCGCACATGCCGGGCGGCCCGCACACGTACACCTCGTGCGCGGCCAGGTCGGGCACGAGCCCCAGCAGGCCCGGCGCGGTGAGGGGCACGACGGGAAAGCCGTACGCGGACGGCTCGTCGACCGCGTAGACGACGTGGGCGCCCCGGGCGCCCGCGATCGCGTCGAGCTCGCCGCGCAGCGCGAAGTCCTCGGGGCGGCGGGCCCGGTACATGAGCGTGACCTGGCCGGGGAGCGTCTCGAAGAGGGTGCGCAGCGGGGTGATCCCGACGCCGCCCGCGAGGAGCAGGACCCTGCGGGCGGCGCGCGGGGCGGCCGTGAAGCCGCCGTAGGGACCTTCCGCCCAGACCCGGGTGCCGGGGGCGAGCCGGGCGAGGGCCGCGCTGTGCACGCCCGCGGCCTTGACGGTGATGCGCAGGCGGCCGGGCCGGGCGGGTGCGGAGAGGGAGTACGGGTTGGCCGTCCACCACATGCCCCGGCACAGGAAGCGCCACCGGAGGAACTGGCCCGGTTCCGCCCGGAGTTCGTCGAGGCGCACGCCCGTGACGTAGACCGAGACGACGCCGGGTGCCTCGGTGCGTACGTGCGAGACGCGCATCCGGTGCCGGAGTCCGCGCCGGACCGGGACCACGAAGCGGAACCAGGCCAGCAGCGCGGCCACGCCGCCGTACAGGGCGTACCACGCGAGCCGGGCGGCGTTGTCACCCACGAAGTCGGCGCCGTCGGCGAGTTGGTGGCCGAAGACGAGGAAGACGGCCAGGTAGGTGGCGAAGTGCAGGTAGTGCCAGATCTCGTAGCTCAGGTGCCGCCGGGCGGCGCGGGCCGACAGGATGCCGGTGGCGAGGAGCAGCAGGAAGCCCGCGGTGGCCTTGAGCATGTCCGGGTAGGTCAGGACGAGGGTGGTCGTCCGGCTCACGACGCCGGTGTGCGTGGTGAGCGCGGAGCCCCAGATGATCAGCAGCGTGTGGGTGAGGGCGAGGCCCACCGTGTAGCGGCCGCCCGCGGCGTGCCAGCGCGCGAGCCGGTCGCTGCCGACGCCCCGGTCCAGGGCCGGCACCCGGGCCATCAGGGCGAGCAGGACGGCGCAGGCGTAGCCGGCGAGGAGACCGGTGATGCGGCCGGCTCCGGTCAGCCAGCCGGCCGGGCCGACGACCGCCGGGGTGTCGGTCCACCACAGCCCGAGCACGGCGGCCGCCCCGGCCCAGATCAGCACCTGGGCCGGAAGACGGCCGACCCGGAACGGGCGGGGGGCGGCCGCGTGCGCGGGAGGACCGCCACGGACGACGGCCGGGCCGTCGAAAGTGCTGGTGGCCACCTGTTCTCCTCTCCGGTGGTGACAAGGCGGCCAGGCTTCCAGCGTTTCCTCTGAAAACCCTGTGACCAGGCCACCCCGGCCCGGGTACGCAGGAAACTCACAGGTTCTCGGGGCCGTGCCCCCACTTCACCGGTCGTGGATGTGGAACCCCCGGCCCGGGCCGTGTGCGCCTTGATCCGGAGTCAGTCCGTCGACGCCGCGGCCGGGTGCAGGGGCTGTCCGCAGCGCAGGTTCCACCGCCCGGAGCGGCCGGTGAGTGTGGTCAAGGTCAGCGGGGGGACGTCGAGGCGCCAGAAGGTGTGCAGGGGGAGGCCGAGCGCGTGCACGGCGGCCGCCCGGACCACAGCCGGTTCCACGACAGCCAGAATCCTGCCGCTCTCGTCGCTCCCGGCATCGAGCCAGCCACCGACACGCGCGGTCAGGGCCGACAGCGACTCGCCCCCGTGAGGTGTGGCGAGGGGGTCGGACAACCACGTGGCGACGGCTCGGGGTTCGGCGGTGCTCACGTCGTCCAGTGTCCGGCCGTGCCAGCGCCCGACGTCCAGGTCGCGCAGGTCTCCGGCCTGTTCGGCGTCCAGGCCGAGGGCGTCCGCCGTCTCGCGGCAGCGTGTGGACGGGCCGCGGAGGTACCGGCCGGCCTCGGGCAACGCGCCCGCAGCGGCACGCGCCTGCCGCAGGCCGACGTGGTCGAGAGAGGCACCGTCGTCGAAACGCGGCTGCCGCAGTGCCATGTTCATCGCCGGCGATACGAGCATCACGCGCACGGTCATTCCGTCCCCCTCGGCTGTCTGCCCTGTGCTCCAGCACATCATGGTGCCGACGGCGGGGGCGTGCGGGGGTGTGTCGTACGCCGTAGCCAGGCCGACCAGCACGCGGTACGGTCGCGTGAACATGACGACGGTGTGATGGAAGCCGGTGGAATTCCGGCACGGTCGCGCCACTGTGTACCCGGTCGGATCCGCAACGCGCGGTGACGGCCGGTGAGTCAGACCCACTCACCGTCGTTGATGCCCCCCAAGTCCGGGACGCGAGTTTCCCCAGGAGGTTCAACCATGGCGCAGTCCGCTGCCACCGCACCCAGCTCTTCCGCCGCACCGGCGGTCACCCCCATATCCCTGAAGGCGATCGCCCCGTGGGCGGTCTTCTTCGGCGTCCTCATGCTGGTCCTGCTCTATTTCGTCGGCGCCGAGCAGGGGGCCACGTCGGTCATCTCCGGTGAGAACGTGCACGAGTGGGTCCACGACGGGCGCCACCTCCTCGGCTTCCCCTGCCACTGACGACGGCCGGAGGAAAGTCCCGTGAATCCCGTCTCCGTACGCGTGCTGCTCGTACGCGGCATGCTGGCCGGCCTCGTCGCCGGTCTCCTCGCCCTGGTCGTGGCCTATCTCCTGGGTGAGCCCCGGGTGGACGCCGCCATCGACTTCGAGGAGGCACACAGCCACGACCACGGCGTGGAGCTGGTCAGCCGCTCCCTGCAGTCCACGGCAGGGCTCGCCACCGGTGTCCTGGTCTACGGCGTCGCTCTCGGCGGCATCGCCGCCCTCGCGTTCTGCGTGGCGCTGGGCCGTATCGGCAGGTTCGGCCCGCGCGCGACAGCGCTCATGGTCTCCATGGGCAGCCTGCTGGCCGTCTATGTGGTGCCGTTCCTGAAATACCCCGCCAACCCGCCGTCCGTCGGCGACCCGGACACCATCACCAAACGCACCACGCTCTACTTCCTGATGATCGCGCTCAGCGTCCTGCTCGGCATCGCGGCGGTCGTCCTCGGCAAGCGACTGGCCCCGCGCCTGGGCAACTGGTACGCGACCGTGGTGGCTTCGGCCGCCCTGGTCCTCGTGATCGGTCTCGCGTACGCGTTCCTGCCCGCGGTCAACGAGGTGCCCAAGGACTTCCCGGCCACCGTGCTGTGGCAGTTCCGCCTCGCCGCCCTCGCCATCCAGTGCACCCTCTGGGCCGCCTTCGGCCTCCTCTTCGGCCACCTCGCCGAACGGGTCCTGACCCCCAGGACCGCGCCGGACCGGCAGAGCGGCACCGCCACCAGGCCGGCCGCACCGGTGAACTGACCGCGTTCCCCATGGGCCCGCCGCCGGAAGCGGCGGGTCCAGCCCGCGTCTGTCTAGACTCCTCGCATGGACGCGCAGGGATCACCTGGTGGTACGGCCGGGGTGGAACAGGCGGTCGCCGTGCTGAAGGCCGTGGCCGACACGACGCGATTCCAGGTGCTGTGGGCGCTGACGCAGCGCGAGCACTCGGTCGGGCAGCTGGCCGAGCTGGCCGGAGCGCATGTGGCGGCGGTGTCGCAGCATCTGGCGCGCCTGCGGGCCGCAGGACTGGTGGTCCCACGGCGTGAGGGGACGCGGATCTTCTACCGGGTCGCGGGACAGCACGTGGTGGCGCTGCTGCAGAGTGCTGTCCTGGTCGCACGGTCCGACTCGGCGCCGCAAGCGGCCGGCACCGCGGCGTCCGAGGCCGCCGCCGAGTCCGCGGTGGCGAAGGGGCAGGCGCGTGCGCGCTTGCGGCCGCGGCCGCTGGCGGGCGGCTGAGGGGCGCCGGGGTCACTCCGGTCGTCCGGGCACCAGGGCGAGGCCCGCTCCGCCCTCGTCCAGTGCGTACTCCTCGCGGGCGGCGTCGTAGGAATAGAGCTCGGCGTAACGGCCCCAGTCGGTGGCGGTCTCCAGCTGCTGGGTGACCTGTTCGCTCGTGTAGTGGTGGGCGAGCAGGTCGCGGAAGAAGCCGGGACGCAGGGTGCCGTCGGTGCGCCGCAGGCTGGTGACGACGAGGCGCACCAGTGGCGCGGCGTCGAGCACCGCGTCGGCGAAGATCTTCTTGGATTCCTGGACGTCCGCGCGGGCGAACCGGGTGCCGGACGGGGTCAGGAGGAGGTCGCCTTCGCGGATGAGGGCGAAGCCGAGCAGTTCGAGGGCGTCGACCTGGGGCAGCAGGTCGTCGACCTCCAGGCCGAGTTCTTCGGCGAGGTCGGCGAGGTCGCAGCGGTCGCCGTGCTGGGTGAGGATCTCCGCGAGGCCGGAGAGGCCGTCGACGCTGGCCTGGGGCAGCGGGGTGTTGGCCATGGTGCGCTTGGCGGGCTCGGCGGCGGTGCGGCCGGGCAGGTGCGGGGCGGTGTCCTTCTCGCGGCCGGTCATGACCTGGTAGATGGCGTCGATCAGGGCGTCGAACTCGGGGGCGTTGCGGTCGCGGGGGCGTTCCAGGGCCACGTCGAAGGTGGCCCTGAGGGTGCCGGGCCGGGAGCCGAGGACGACGACGCGGTCGGCCATCAGCACGGCCTCCTCGATGTTGTGGGTGACGAGGACGACGGCCCGGGTGGGGAACTGGCCGGAGGCCCACAGTTCCATCAGTTCGCCGCGCAGGTTCTCGGCGGTGAGGACGTCGAGGGCGGAGAAGGGTTCGTCCATCATCAGCACGTCGGGTTCGACGACGAGGGCGCGGGCGAAGCCGACGCGCTGGCGCATGCCGCCGGAGAGTTCCTTGGGGTAGGCGGATTCGAAGCCGTCGAGGCCGATGAGGTCGATGGCCTGGAGGGCCGCCTCGGCACGCTCCCTGGCGGGCACGCCCCGTGCTTCGAGGCCGAGTTCGACGTTCTGCTGGACGGTGAGCCAGGGCAGCAGGGCGAAGGTCTGGAAGACCATGGCGGTGCCGGGGTTCGCGCCGTCGAGCGCCTCGCCCCGGTAGGTGATGGTGCCGGAGCTGGCGGGGATGAGGCCGGCGAGGCAGCGCAGCAGGGTGGACTTGCCGGAGCCGGAGCGGCCGAGGAGGGCGACGATCTCGCCGGCGCGTACGTCCAGGTCGACGCCCGCGAGGACGGGCAGTTCACCGTCGGCGCCGGCGTAGGACTTGGTGACGGCTCGGGCGGCGAGCAGCACCTCGCCCCCGGCGGAGCGGGGGTCTGCGGTCCGGCCGGGTCCGGCGCTCGGGGCCATGTGCGAGGCTCCTTCCGATAGGTCTGCGAGAGCAGGCGGTTCACAGGGAGTAGCGGGTTTCGGCGAGGCGGTAGAGCCTGCGCCACAGCAGCCGGTTGAGCCCGACGACGTAGAGGGCCATCACGGCGATGCCCGCGATGAGGTGCGGGTAGTCGCCGTCGGAGGTGGCGTGGGAGATGTACGCGCCCAGGCCGGTCGCGGTCAGTGTCGTGCCGCCGAAGGTGACGATCTCGGAGACGATCGAGGCGTTCCAGGCTCCGCCGGACGCGGTGATGCCGCCGGTGACGTAGGCGGGGAAGATCCCGGGGATGATCAGGCGCTTCCAGCGCTGCCAGCCGCGTACGCCCAGGTCGTCCATGGCCTCGCGCAGGTCGGAGGGGATCGCCGAGGCTCCGGCGATGGTGTTGAAGAGGATGTACCACTGGGCGCCGAGGGCCATCAGGAACATGCCGCCGATGTTGATCGAGAGTCCGGTCCTGAGGAAGAACCAGGTGGCGAGCGGGAAGAGGAAGTTGGCGGGGAAGCTCGCGAGGATCTGCACGAAGGGCTGGGCGACGCGGGCCAGTTTCGGCGAGAAGCCGATCTTCACGCCGATCGGTACCCACACCAGCGTCGCGAGGGCCACCAGGACGACGACGCGCGCGAGGGTGGCGAGTCCCAGCAGCAGGGGCTCCCCGAAAACCCCGAGCCCGGTGTGGTGATCGAGGTAGCCGAGCAGGTCGAGCAGCCCCCAGAGGACCAGGCCGCCGGCCACCACGGCGAAGACGAGGTCACCGGCCCGGCGGTGCAGCCGGTTGACCGTCAGCGGCCGGTCGTCGGTGCCGAGGACCCGCGCGGCCCGGCTCAGCGCTTCTCCCGCCGGGCGGGTCAGCCTGCCCAGCAGGCGCGGCCAGGAGGAACGGCGCAGGAAGTCCAGCACCAGCGAGCGCTGGACGTCGGCGGCCTCGGACTGCTCGTTCTTGAACCGCTCCGTCCACGCGGTCAGCGGCCGCCAGAAGAAGAAGTTCACGCCGACGACCATGACCGTCATGGCCGCCACCGCCCAGCCGACCTTGCCCAGGTCGCCGTCGGCGATGGCCGTGCCCGCGAAGGATCCGATGCCGGGGAGCGCGTACGAGTGGTGGGAGACGCTGATGGCCTCGGAGGCCACCAGGAAGAACCAGCCGCCGCCGAAGCTCATCATCCCGTTCCAGACGAGCCCGATCGCCCCGGACGGGAGCTCGACCTTCCAGAACTTCATCCACCGGGTGAAGCGGAAGGAACGGGAGACCTCGTCGAGCTCACGCGGCAAGGTGATGAGGGAGTGGTAGAACCCGAACGTCATGTTCCACGCCTGCGAGGTGAAGATCGCGAAGATGGACGCGCATTCGAGCCCCAGCAGCGAGCCGGGGAACAGGGCGATGAAGCCGGTCACCGCGACGGTCAGGAAGCCCAGCACGGGAACGGACTGCAGGATGTCCAGCGCGGGGATCAGCACCCGTTCCAGGCGCCTGCTGCGGGCGGCCGCGTAGGCGTAGACGAGGGTGAAGACGACCGAGGCGGCGAGTGCCACGAACATCCGCAGCAGGCTTCGTGCCGCGTAGTACGGCAGCTTCGCGGGGTCGGTGTCCACCTTGACGACGTGGGCCGGGTCGAAGGAGACCGTGACGCCCTTGCTCACACGCAGCAGGAGGTACATCCCCACCAGCACGGCGACGGCGACCACGAGGTCGACCCACGACATGCGGGACAGCCGCCCGGCCACCCGGGCGGGCAGGGAGGCCCGCGACGTGGTGGGTCGTGACAGGAAGGACATCGGGACAACCCCCAGCACACGGCTGTTGTCTGCCGGTTCCTCCGGCAGGGACGGGACGGCGTCGACGGGAACGGTGCACGGCGGACGGCACCTGATGCCACACCTCCTCGGTCTCTCCTCACCATCCTGGGCCTGTGCCGGAGGCTGAGCCAGTGGTCAGTGCGCGTGCGCGCCCTTGTGATGGGCGGTGCCGTGGGAGTCCGCGCAGTGCGGGTGCCGCTCCCCCGGTCCGGCGAGGGCCGGGACCCGTTCGGTGGCGTGATCGACCTGAAGCGTGGTGTGGGTGATGCGGAATTCGTGCTCCAGTATGTGCTCCAGGTCGCGCCGCAGGGCATGGCAGTCCGCGTCGGGGGCGGCCAGGACGTGGGCGGACAGGGCGGGCTGACCCGAGGTGATCTGCCAGACGTGCAGGTCGTGGATCTCCACCGCGTCCGCGGCAGCCGCCATGCGGTCCCCGACCGTGTCGGGGTCGAGCCCGGCCGGAGCGGCCTCCAGGAAGACCCGGCCGGACGCGCGCACCAGGCCGTAGCCGGCGCGCAGCATGAGGGCCACCACGATCAGCGAGGCGATCGCGTCCGCGCGGGCGAAGCCGGTGAGCAGGACGACGGCTCCGGAGACGGCGGTGGCGATGAATCCGTAGAGGTCCGTCAGGATGTGCTGGAAGGCGCCTTCCACGTTCAGCGAGCTGCGGTTGGCCTTCGAGAGGCACCACGCGGCGATGACGTTGACCACGATGCCCACCAGTGCGGTGACCAGCACCAGGCCGCCCTCGACCTCGGGCGGGGCGATCAGGCGCTGCACGGCCTCGTACGCCAGCCAGAGGGACAGTGCCAGCAGCGTGATGCCGTTGGCCTGCGCGGAGAGGATCTCGGCGCGCTTGAGGCCGAACGTGTAACTCCCGCGCGCGGGACGGGCCGCCAGCCGCATCGCCACCAGGGCCAGGACGATCGAGGCGGCGTCCGTGAGCATGTGCGCGGCGTCCGACATCAGCGCCAGTGACCCCGCGAGCACACCGACGACGACCTCGACCGCCATGAACGTCCCGATCAGTGCCAGCGCGATGGTCAGCCAGCGCCGGTCGGCGTCGGCGGCCACCCCGTGCGCGTGGCCGCCGTGCCCGCTTCCGTGGTCATGGTCATGGTTGTGCTCGTGTTCATTCCGGCCGCCCATGGCGCGCCCTCCCCACTTGCCGGTGGTCGTTACGCAGTGAGTGAAGCGCATATCGTCGGAAGATCCAAAGGCTGCACTGGTGACCGTTATCAACACCCATAAGAATGCTCTGACCTGCACTGATCGCGCGTGGTACGGCGCGGGCCCGTCAGCCGCCGCAGGGCCGGCCGGCCGCCCCCGAAGGGTCGAGTGCGTAACCGACCTGCCGTACGGTCCTGATGACGTCCTGATAGCCCGGGCCGAGCTTGCGGCGGAGTCTGGCGACGTGGACGTCGATGGTGCGCGTGCCGCTCTCGTGGTCCTGTCCCCATATGGAGGCCAGGAGCTGACGGCGGGTGTGCACTCTCCTGGGGTGGGCGATCAGCTGGGCGAGAATCTCGAACTCGGCGTAGGTGAGCGCGAGTTCCCGCTCGCCCGCCGACGCGGTGCGCTGTTCGGGGTCGACGACCAGGCCGCCCGCCCGGTGCGGTCGCCGCAGGGCGGCGGGGCCGGGACCCGTCGCCCTGCCGGTGCCGGTGAGCGTGCTGCCGGGCGGGGTGAGGCAGTCCGGGTGGGTGCGGTGGACCCGTGGATAACGCAGGTACATATGGAGCTCCTGACGCGCTGGGAACGGATGTCGGCCGGGGCGTGACGACCCGGTCAGGACTCCAGGCGCCAGTCGGCCCGGAGGCGTCCACGGCCGTCGGGGCCGGTGACCGTGTGCCAGTGGGCGCGGGGCCGCCTGGGCGTGGTGTGGCCGATCGCGGTGCGGGCGCAGGCCGGGGCGCCCAGGACCTGGAGGACGGGGCTGTCGACGGCCCCGGCCGCGACGCGCCGGACGACCTCGCCGAGGAAGGCGCGGACGGCCGGGACGACGCACGGCGGCGCGCAGCGGGTGCGGATGACGGGAAGGACGGACATACGGAGGTCACCTCCATGAAGCGGCATGCCGGAAGAAGCCACGGCACGGCCGGGAGCTGCGGAAAGCGGGCGGAGAAGCCGGTGCCCGTGGAACAGGCGCCACGAAGGCCCGGCGGCTCGGGGGCACGCGGCAGCCATCCCCCCTGCGAACGCGCAGCCCGACGGCCCGGAGCGGCGGAAAGCCGCACGGGTGCCAGGAGAGGAGCGGGCGCGAAGGCGCGCGCGGGGAAAGGGGGTTACCGCGTGCCGGAAGTCAGCGAGGACATGCGGGTGGGGGGCCTACTGTGGCCCGGACTCGCACAACTGCCATCCATGTCTTTCGCCTCCTTCCGGCCGGGGCGCGCAGGGGCGCCGTACGACACGACAGGGAACGGACCGGCCCGCACGGCTGGTTCACTCCCGACTCGTCAGCTTCGGCAGAACGTTCAGCAGCATAGCCCCGTACTTGCGTATCTACGCAACTACTTGACGCAACCTTGACATCACCGCGGCAGATGCCGAGTGGGACTCACCGCTCCCCGATCCCCTCGAACCACGTCGGGCCGTCCGCCATCGCCTGCTTGATGCGCGAGACCGCGAAGTCCTCCATCGGCGGCAGGGCGTCCGGCTCGAACCAGCCGACCTCCAGCGACTCGTCGTCGTTGACACGCGCCTCGCCGCCGACGGCGCGCGCGAGGAAGCAGATGTCCATGAACTGGCAGTGGTCGCCGTTGGGGTAGGTGACGGGCGCCAGGGCCTGGACGAGGAGGACGCGCTCGGGGACGCAGTGGACGGCGGTCTCCTCGTACACCTCGCGGACGACCGCCGCGGCGGGCTGCTCGCCCGGGTCGGGAATGCCGCCGATGATCGACCACTCACCGGAGTCCGCGCGGCGGCCGAGGAGAACCCGGCCGGTGTCGTCGAGGACGATGGCGCTCACCCCGGGCATCCAGAGCAGCTGGTGGCCCGCGACGGCGCGGAGGTCTGTGATGAAGTCGGGCGTCGGCATGGTCCGAGCCTAGGGGGTGCTGGAGTGGTGCTCTTCCCTGCCGGCCCGGATCAGGCGGTGGCCCGGCGCCCGGCGGCCCGGCGCAGGCCGTCACGGATCGCCCGTACCGCGGCCTCCGCGTCGTCCACCGTGACGGTGAAGGAACGCCCGTCACCCAGGCGCAGCACGAAGCCCTCGCCCCGGCGCACGACGACGGCCGTGCCCTTCTCGGGGCGCCAGCGATAGCCCCAGCCGCCCCACTGGCGGGGGGTGACGCGGGGGGCGAAGTCGGCGCCGACCACGTGCGTCAGCGGGATGCGGGTGCGGGGCACCCCGATGTGGCCGCAGCGCACTTCCAGCGCCTCGGTGTCCACCCGTACCGCCACATGGACGAACGCGAGGGTGCCGTAGAGCATCAGCAGGCCCGCGGCGACGCAGCCGACGACCGACATGACGAGAGGGGCCAGCCCCGAGGTCCACGCGCTGTCGACGGCCAGCTCGACGCCCAGCGCCAGGCAGGCTGCGCCCGCAGCGGCCAGCAGCCACTGGATCCGGTTGGTCGCACGGCCGGTCCAGACGGCGAGTTCGGTGCCGCTGTCGGCTGGGGAAGGGGTTCCGGCCGCGTCCGGCTGCTCGTCGTCCTCGTGGCCCTGCGGGCCCTTGGAGTGGTCCCTCATACCACGCAGCCTACTCACCTTCCGCCACCACGGCAGGGGTGCTGCGCGGACGGGACCGGATCGTGCGGCCGCGCCGCGGTCAGGGGCGTGCGGCGCCGACGGCGCTCAGGGAGCGGCCTTCCGCATAGCTGAGGGAGGACGGCTCCAGGGCCGCCTCACGGCCGCCGAACAGCACAGTCAGGGTGCCCGACGGCGCTGCGTCGGGGGCCGGCGCGGCACCGATCCGGCGCAGCGTCTGCGCGGCGACGGCCTCGGCGGAGCCGTGCAGCACGAGGGACTCGTCCGAGGGACGCAGCAGCGGCTGAACGGCCTCACGGATACGCTCCGCGACCAGCTCGTAATGGGTGCAGCCCAGGACGACGGCCCTTACATCGCGCGGGGTGAGGGCGGCCGCGGCAGCCACGGCGGCCTCGATGCCGGCCGCGTCGGCGTGCTGCACGGCGTCGGCGAGGCCGGGGCAGGGAACCTCGGTGACCCGGACACCGGAGGCGAAGTCGCGGATCAGGCCGCGCTGGTACGGGCTGCCGGTGGTGGCCGGGGTCGCCCAGATGGCGAACGGGCCGCCGCCGACCGCGGCGGGCTTGACCGCGGGCACGGTGCCGATCACCGGGAGAGCGGGTTCGAGCTCGGCGCGTATGGCGGCCAGGGCGTGCACGGAAGCGGTGTTGCAGGCGACGATCAGCGCGTCCGGACGGTGCGCGGCGGCGGCGCGGGCACAGCTCAGGGCCTTCTCGATGAGGTCCTCGGGGGTCCGGGGGCCCCACGGCATGGTCGCCGGGTCGGAGGAGAGCACGAGATCGGCGTCGGGCCGCAGGCGGTGCACAGCGGCGGCCGCCGCCAGGAGGCCGTTTCCGGAGTCAATGAGCGCGATCTTCACCCGGTCACTTTAATGGATGGGCCCCCGCGGGCCCCGCCCCGGATGCCCGGGGCACCGGCGCCGGACGGCCCGCTCGCGGCCGCGGCGGAGCCGGAGGGGAGAAAGTCCCCCGGTCAGGGGTGCCGTGCGGCAGACTGCGACGGATGAGCACGCTGATGTGGATCACTGTCGGTTCCCTGGCCGCGTGGGCCTGGCTGCTGCTGGGACAGGGCTTCTTCTGGCGTACGGACGTGCGGCTCCCGTCGCGCACGCCGCCCGACGACTGGCCGTCCGTGGCGATCGTCGTCCCCGCCCGCGACGAGGCGGCGGTGCTGCCCCTGAGCCTGCCGTCGCTCCTCGCGCAGGACTATCCGGGGCGGGCGGAGATCTTCCTCGTCGACGACGGCAGCACGGACGGCACCGGCGCGCTGGCCCGCTCCCTCGCGGACGGGCACGGCGGTCTGCCGCTGACGGTGGACTCACCGGGCGAGCCGCCGCCGGGCTGGACCGGCAAGCTGTGGGCGGTGCGGCACGGCATGGCGCTCGCCCGTGCCCGCACGGACGCGGAGTATCTGCTGCTGACGGACGCGGACATCGCGCACGAGCCGGACAGCCTGCGGGAGCTGGTGGCGGCCGCGCGGTCGGGCGGGCTGGACCTGGTGTCGCAGATGGCGCGGCTGCGGGTGGCGAGCTTCTGGGAGCGGCTCGTGGTCCCGGCGTTCGTGTACTTCTTCGCGCAGCTCTACCCCTTCCGCTGGATCAACCGGCCGGCCGCGCGGACGGCGGCGGCCGCGGGCGGCTGCGTGCTGCTGCGCCGGGAGGCGGCGGAGCGGGCCGGGATCCCGGACAGCATCCGGCAGGCGGTGATCGACGACGTGTCGCTGGCGCGGGCGGTGAAGCGCGGTGGCGGCCGGATCTGGCTGGGGCTCGCGGAGCGGGTGGACAGCGTCCGGCCGTATCCGGGGCTCGCCCCCCTGTGGCGGATGGTCTCGCGCAGCGCGTACGCACAGCTGCGCCACAATCCGCTGCTGCTGGCCGGGACCGTCGCGGGGATGGCGGTCATCTATCTCGCGCCGCCGGTCGCCGTACTGGTGGGCGCGCTGACCGGACACACGGTGACGCTCGCGGCCGGTGCGGTCGCGTGGGCGGTGATGACCGGTACGTACGTACCGATGCTGCGCTACTACCGGCAGTCGCTCGCGCTGGCGCCGCTGCTGCCGTTCACGGGTCTGCTTTATCTGCTGATGACGGTGGACTCGGCAGTGCAGCACTACCGCGGCCGGGGCGCGGCCTGGAAGGGGCGGACGTACGCCCGCCCTGAGGCCGCGCCCTGACCGGGCCGTGGTGTCACTTGCGGCCGGGTGTCCAGTTCATGCCCCAGCCGTAGGCGCGGTCGAGCGTGCGCTGCGGGCTGACGCCGCGGTCCGGCACGAGGTAGCGGGCCTCGCGCTGGACGACAAGGTCACCGCCGTTGTTGGTGAGCAGGGCGAGGGCGCAGACGTTGGAGGCCACGGTGCACTCGTCGAGCGAGAAGTCGATGGGTGCGCCGTGCTGCGGCTGGAGGGTGACGGTGGCGTGCAGACCGGCGAAGCTGCGGGCGCCCTCGTAGATCGTCACGAAGATGAGGATGCGCCGGAAGTCGGCGATGTGGTCGAGGTTGACGGTCAGGTTCTCACCGGCCGCGGAGGCGCCGGTGCGGTCGTCGCCGTCGAGGTGGAGGTACGGCGGCTGGTGCAGCGAGCCGAAGGAGTTGCCGAGCGCCTGGACCACGCCCTTGCGGCCGTCGTTGAGCTCGTACAGGGCCCCGAGGTCGAGGTCCAGGTCGCCCTGCGTGGCCATGGCCATGGCCTGGCCGAGCTTCGCCTGCCAGCCGCTCTTGGCCTGCTTGCGCATCTGCCAGTTGAGGTTGACGCGCAGCGCGCCGGAGGTGCCGCCCTGCTTGGTGAGGGAGACGGTCGGCTTGTCCTTGGTGAGCGTGACCTTGGTCAGGCGCACGGGCGCGGGGGCCGGGGCCGCGGGCGGCGGGGCGACGGGCGGCGCCGGCGGCGGTACGGGCGCCTGCGCGGGCGGCACCGGCTGTCCGTACGGGACGGCCGGTGCCGGCGGGGCCGGGGGTGCCGGCCGGGGTTCGTCGACGGAGATGCCGAAGTCGGTGGCGAGGCCGGCCAGACCGGTGTCGTAGCCCTGGCCGACGGCCCGGAACTTCCACTCGCCCTGGCGGCGGTAGAGCTCGCCGAGGACGAAGGCGGTCTCGACGGTGGCGTCCGAGCTGTCGAACCGGGCCAGTTCCGTGCCGTCGGCCTGGTCGAGCACGCGGATGTGCAGTCCGGGCACCTGGCCGAAGGTGCCTCCGTCGGCGGACGCGGCGAGCACGACGGTCTCGATCGCGGGCTCGACGGAGGCGAGGTCGACGGTGAGGGTGTCGGTCACGGCGTCGCCCACGGGGCGCTTGCCTTCGTGCCGGACGGCGCCGGAGGGGTGGACGGCCTGGTTGTAGAAGACGAAGTCCGCGTCCGAGCGGACTCTGCCGGTGGTCAGGAGCAGAGCGGAGGCATCGACGTCCGGTATGCCGGGGCCCGTGCGCCAGCCCAGCTCGATCCGCACGGCCGGTGCCGGAATCCGGATGTTGGTGCCCTTGAGCATCCCCATGCTCCACCCCTCTGAACAGTCCCGTCGTTTCCGGCACCCAACGTACCCTGACCGCGGTTTTTCACCGGATTCACCGGTTCCCCTGATGCGTCCCGTACGAGCCTGTGGCGTGTGTGCCGGCCGGCTGCCGGGGTTCCGCCGGGGGCTCGGCGGGTGCGGTCGCGTGCGCTGTCTCATGGTGAGGCGGCGCTTCCGGCTTCGCCTCGGAGGTCGGCAGCACGGGCCCGGCGGCCGTGGGCGGTGTCCTGACGTCCGCGCGGGGTGTCCTGGCGGCCGTGGGCAGATCCTCCTTCGGCGGCGGGGACTTGACGCCCCTGGAGGGCTCCTCGGCCCCTGCGGACGGGGACTTGGCATGCCTCGTCGGCTGCTCGGCCGTCGTCGGCGGCCGTGCGTCCTCCGTCGGCGGGGCCTTCGTCGGGACCGCCTCCTGCGCGGAGGCCGTCGGCTGTGGAGCGCCGGTACGGGTTCCCGTCGGCGGGGCCTTGGTCGCAGGCGCCCGGGACGCGCCCGTCGGTGGAGCGGTGGTCGGTTCGGTGACGCCGGACGGTGATCCGGTCGGCTGCGAGGGCGACTGCGCGTCCGTGGGCGTGCGCGTGCCGGTGGAGTCGCCCGGTGTGCGGGACCCCGTCGGCGTGCGCGCGCCGGCGGAATCACCCGGTGTACCCGACGATCCCCGTCCGTCGCCCGGCGTGTGCCCCGGCGAGGACGGCGTGCGGCGGGGCGGCGGGTTCCAGTGGAAGGTCGCGGAGTCGTGGTTGCCGTCCGTGCCCGCTCCCCGGTCGAATGCCTTGTCGTTCTCGAAGGGGTCGACCAGCGGAACCTCCTTGACCGGTCCCTTGTCCCGGGCCCGCGGCGTGATGACGGTGACCGTGGTCTCGCTGAAGGTCTCCCAGCGTGTCCCCACGTAGGTCGACGCCTTGAGGTCCACGTCGTGGTCGGGCTCCCCGAGCGGGTTCCCGCAGTTGCACTTCACCGCGGGGCCGGTGTACGGGTCGTTGAGGACGGCGACGCCCTTCTGGAGCACCGACAGATACGCCCTGGTCCTCCCGTCGCCCTGGTAGTCGTGGTTCTCGACGAGGGTGTCGTCGAGCAGGACGACCTCGGTGAGGCCCTCGATGTGCGCGGCGATGCCGTTCTGGTCGATGCCGCGCGCCTGGGCCCACGCCTGGGCCTCGACGGGGTCCTGGGTGATCTGTTTGATCAGCAGCGCCTTGTCGCAGTGCACGGCGCCGGGGGTGCCGCCGAAGGCGCCGCGGGCGTCCACCGCCTTCGTACCGCCGCCGCCTGTCGGGGAGTTGACGCCCTTGAGGTCGGTGCCGGGGTTCCGCAGGAACGGGTGGTCTCCCAACGTTCCCACGGCCTCCAGTGTGAGCTCGGCGGCCTTCTTCTTCTGTGCTGTCGTGCACCCCGTCACGGCGACGCCGCCGAGCAGCGCGGGCACGGTGAGCAGCGCGACGGCGCGCATCCTGCGGCGCCGCAGTGCCGCGCTTCGCGCGGCGGACATGTGCCTTGTCCGCCTGGACGGAACAGTCGCGATGGAATCTGACACCAGCCGCATAATTGCACCCCCGATAGCCGGCATGAAGTGGTCCTGCGCATGGGGAAGTCTCACCCCGGTCCGCACGTCGACAGCCACCCCCCGTTGCAGGATCCGGCCGTGCTGCCACCCGACGGTGTCGTGGGCCGGGTGACGCCGGGCGAGGGGTAGGCCGACGGGCTCGTGGCGGGGGCGGGGCTCTCCTGTCCCCCGCCGCCCGCGGGGTCGGAGGCCGAGCTCGACACCCCGGCCGGGTTCTGCGTGCCGGATTCCCCGTGCCCCCTGGCGGCGAGCACGGCGGCGGTGCCGCCGCCGATGAGCAGCAGGGCCAGCAGCGAGCCGAGGAGCAGCGCGAACAGCCGGCGCCGGCCGTCCGGGGGCGTGACGAGCACCGGGTAGGCGCCGCCCGCCGGATACCCAGCGCCCACCGCCGGACGGCTCGCCGCACCCGCGTACGGCGGTGGTGGTGCCGGGGCCGGGGCCGGGGAGTGCCCCGGGCCGGTGCTGTACAGCGGCACGACCGGGCCCGATCCCGAGGTGGAGACCGGCGCGTCGCCCTGGGCGGGTGACGGCGGAGGCGTCCGGGGAAGCGGTGGCCGAGGGGCGGGCGCCGCCCGCTCGGTGGGCACGTATCCCCCGGCGCCGGTCCAGCCGGGCTGTGTGGTCATGTGCCCCGCGGCCACGGCGTCGAGCATCCGCTGGGCCTCCGCCGAGCCCATCCGGGTCCGTGGGTCCTTGCGGAGCAGGCCCTCGAGCAGCGGGGTGAGGGGCCCGGCGCGCCGGGGCGGCGGCGGGTCGTCCTGGACCACCGCCTGGAGCGTGCTCAGCGGCGAGCCCCGCCGGAAGGGCGAGACGCCCTCGATCGCCGCGTAGAGGGTCGCCCCGAGCGACCAGAGGTCGGAGGGCGCCCCGGGGCGCTGTCCCAGCGCGCGCTCGGGGGCGAGGAAGTCGGGGGAACCGACCAGGTCACCGGTGCGGGTCAGGGTGCCCGAGCCCTCGACGAGGGCGATGCCGAAGTCGGTGAGCACGACCCTGCCGCCGGGTTCCAGCAGGACGTTCGCCGGTTTGACGTCGCGGTGCAGCACCCCGGAGGAGTGCGCGCTGCGCAGCGCCTGGAGCACCATCGAGCCGACCTTGGCGGCCTCCTTGGGCAGCAGCACGCCCTCGTGCTGGAGGACGTCCGCGAGGGAGCGGCCGCGCACCAGCTCCATGACGATCCAGGGGCGGCCGTCCTGCTCCACGACGTCGTGCACGGTGATCACGTTCGGGTGGCTGACGCGGGCGGCGGCGCGGGCCTCCTGCTTGAGCCGGGCGTAGAGGATCCGTACGTCCTGCTCCCGCAGGTGCTCGGGGGCCCGGACCTCCTTCGCGGCGACCTCCCGGTCGAGCAGTTCGTCGACGGCGCGCCAGACGGTTCCCATGCCGCCGCTGCCGAGCCGGTCGATCAGCCGGTACCGCCCGGCGAGCAGTGGAGGTCCGTGCTCCGCGTCCATGCCGTCCGCCCCCTCCCCGTACGGACGGCGCGTTCCGGGCCGTGCGCGTTCGGGCCACACCCGCTCTGACGGCGCGGCCCGCGTTCCCGTTCCCGGTGGTACGGCTTCCTGTGGCGCTCAGCCGTGGAGGTCCGGCGTCCGGGTCACGGTGCGGCCGTGCGCGGTGGCGGCGCGGGCGAAGACGGCGGCGTCGTGGACGGCCGCTCCGCCGGGGTCGTTGTTGAAGTAGGCGTACACATCGGCCCGGTCGGGCCAGTGGTCGGCGATCCGGCAGGTCCAGGTGGTGAGTGCCTGGTGCCCGTAGCGCGGCCAGGGCCGGGCCCGGCCGCAGTGGAAGCGCACATAGCCCCAGTCCGCGGTCCGCCACAGCGGCGTCACGGGCCGGGAGTCGTGGTCCGCCCAGCACAGGGCCGCGCCGTGGGCCTCCAGCACGGCCCGCACCTCGTCCGTCCACCACGACGCGTGGCGGGGTTCGACGGCCACGCGGGTGCCGGTGGGGAAGCAGGCGAGCGTGCTGTCCAGGGCGGTGGGGTCGGCGCGGAGGGTGGGCGGCAGCTGGAGCAGTACGGGCCCGAGCCGCTCCCCCAGACCGGCGGCGCTCCGCATCAGCCGGGCGACCGGCTCCTCGGGTTCGCGCAGCCGCTTGATGTGGGTCAGATAGCGGCTGGCCTTGACCGCCATCACGAAGCCGTCGGGTGTGCGGTCGCGCCAGTCGGCGAACGTGGCCGCCGTGGGCAGGCGGTAGAAGGAGTTGTTGTTCTCGACGGTGGTGAAGTGGCGGGCGTACTCCTCGAGCCACAGCCGTTGCGGCACGTCGGCGGGGTAGAGGTCACCGCGCCAGTCCTTGTACTGCCATCCCGAGGTTCCGACGAACAGGGGCATGGCATGATCCTTGCCCGGGGAGACCGGATCCGCCACCAGCGAGGTGCGACGTCGTGGACTGTGTTTTCTGTGCCATCGCGGCAGGCGGGTCGGAAGCCCACCGGGTCTTCGAGGACGACACGGCGGTGGCCTTCCTGGACGCCCGGCCGCTCTTCCCCGGGCATGTGCTGGTCGTGCCGAGGCGGCATGCCGAGACGTTCACCGATCTGCCGGTGGCGGAGGTCGGGCCGTTCTTCACCCGGGTGCAGCGGGTGGCGGGGGCCGTGGAGCGGGGCATGGGCGCCGCCGGGTCGTTCGTCGCCGCCAACAACCGCGTCAGCCAGTCGGTGCCGCATTTCCATGTGCATGTCGTGCCGCGCAACCGCAAGGACGGACTGCGGGGGTTCTTCTGGCCACGCACCCGCTACGCATCACAGGAGGAGGCGGCGGGGGTGGCGGCGCGGATCCGGGAGGCCCTCGCCTGACGGCGCCGGGCCCGCCATGGACTATCCGGGCGAAGCTGTCCATATTGGATACATGGCCAGCGTGAGGTTCCGTGATCGCGTGGACGCCGGCCGGCGGCTCGCCGGGCGGCTGGGGCACCTTCGGGGCGGGAGCACGGTCGTGCTCGGTCTGCCCCGCGGGGGCGTTCCGGTGGCCTTCGAGGTGGCCGAGGCGCTGGCGGCCCCGCTGGATGTGATCCTGGTCCGCAAGCTCGGCGTGCCGAGCCACTCGGAGCTGGGGTTCGGTGCCATCGGCGAGGACGGCGTGCGGGTCGTCCACGACAGCATCGTCCGGATGAGCCGGGTGGCCGAGGACGACCTCGCGGAGGTGCAGCGCCGCGAGGAGGCCGAACTCGCCCGGCAGGCGGACCGGTTCCGCGCCGGACGGGCACGGATCCCGCTCGCGGGCCGCACGGCGGTCGTGGTCGACGACGGCGTCGCGACGGGCGCGACCGCGGCGGCCGCCTGCCGGGTGGCGCGGGCCCACGACGCGGCCCGGGTGGTGCTGGCGGTGCCGGTGTGCCCGCCGGACGCGGCCGAGGAGCTGCGCGCGGAGGTGGACGAACTGATCTGTCTTTCCACGCCGGCCGTCTTCTTCGCGGTCGGCGAGTGGTATCAGGACTTCTCCCAGACATCGGACGAGGAGGTCGTCGATCTGCTGCGGCACAGCAGCACGGCGCCGACCGGCCCCGGCGGTGGTGGCCGGGACGACGCCGGACCGTGAATCGCTGGAGGTGTGATTGCCATGGAGACGATCGTCGAGTGCACCATCGATCTGGAATTCCGTGAGGCGGGGCCGCTGACACAGGCGGCCGCGCGGCTGCGTATGCGCGACGGCACGGATTTCACGGCGCACGGTGTCACCAACCGGAATCCGGACGACCCGAACCAGCAACGGGTCGGCGAGGAGGTCGCGGCGGCCCGTGCGCTGTACGGCCTCGCCGAGCAGCTGCTGGAGAAGGCCGGGGTCGACATCGAGGAACTCACCCATGAGACCGCGCATCTGACGCACTGACGGGCCGTGTTCCGGCCGTGCGGAAACACACGTGCGTGCTTCCGCACGGCCGGTACGGACCGAGCCGTACGAGCCGTCAGCAGCCGTCAGTGGCCGTCAGTTCACCGGCTCCGGTGACTGCGCGGTGGTCTCCCGTACGCACAGCGGGGTGCGGGTGGGGCCGGTGACGGCCTCGCCGGTCTCCAGGGAGAAGCTCGAGTGGTGCAGGGGGCAGGTGATCCGCAGCCGGGCGGCGTTGACATAGCCGTGGGCGAGGAATCCCTTGCGGTGCGGGCACAGGGAGTCGGATTCGAATTCCCGGTCACCGATGCGGATCCGGATGCGGTCCTCGCCGATCTGCTCGACCGAGACCGGTCCTGTCGTGTCCGGCATTCAGCCCGCCTTCAGCGCTGAGGCGACGGCCGCCTCGGTGGCACCGCCGATGACGTCACTGGCGAGCTTGAACCCCGTCCACACCTTGGCCGGGTGCAGGTCCGCCTCGGCGTCGAACTCCCTGATGGCGACCTGGAGTTCCTTGGCGTGGAAGTTGTCGATGTGCAGGTGCTCGGTGTAGTAGCGGGCACCGCTCAGGCCCAGCCTGGTGGCGGCGTCGGCGAAGCACTGGAACGCGTAGAGGATGCTGGATTCCAGATAGCACAGCGCGCCCAGGAAATACTCCGGGCGCGGTGCCCGGGCGGCCGCCCAGAAGAAGGTGTTGACGTAGGCGAACGTCTCCTCGTTGGTGCGGTCGAGGTAGTCGCCGACCTCCAGCGACATGTCGAGTTCGGTCATCAGGTCGCGGTAGATGTTGAAGTGCGCCTGGTCGAGGTTCCCGCAGCCGAATTCGTCGACGAGCACCCGGAAGACCGCCATCTTGGCCTTCTTCGGGAGCCGCCAGACGATGGGCAGGAAGGACTCCGACTCGGTCAGGCCGTCCACGGCGAACTGCGCGACGACCTCCTTGAACTGCTCGCGGTCGAGGTCCTCGGCCATGACGCGCTCGAACTCGGGCACGTCGGCCTTCTCCGCGTCGAGCAGGGCCTTCATCTGCCGGCCCAGGGCCGCGCGGTCGGCCATCTCCGGGGCGGCCGCCTCGATCTCCCGGGCGCGGCCGACGATCAGCCGCTCCTCCAGGTCGTGCAGTTCGCGCAGTTCATCGGGGGTGGGTATGGAACGGTTGAGTACGAAGAGGCGGCTGCCGGCCGTACGGATCGTGGTGGTCACGGAAGGCTCCCGGCGGATCACGGATTCACGGATTCGGATGGGCGCCGGCACGGGCGCACGCGGAGGCGGCGCGTCCGTGCCGGCGCGTGCGGTCAGCTGACGGCCAGCGCGGTGCCGATGACGCCCCGGCGGACCAGTTCCGCCTTGACGTGCAGATACCAGTCGTCCGTCAGCAGCCGGAGGCGCTCGGACAGCGCGTCGACGCGGGCCTGCGCCTCCTCGCCGCCCTGCGCGAGCGCGGCGGCGCAGACCGAGGGTTCGAGGTTGGCCAGCGGCCCGACGAAGCCCTGCACACCGGGCACCTGGGTGAGCAGGTGCTCCCAGCCCTGGAAGACGGGCACTCCCGCGGCGTTGTCCAGCAGCTGCCGGGTGAATTCGGCCGAGCCGCTGGAGTCCTTGACGCCGACGACGCCGGGCAGGTCGCAGACCTTCCGCAGCGCGTCGATGTCGAGGGGCGCCTTGGATTCCACGTGCTCGTGGTAGACGAACACCGGCAGCGGGCTGCCGTCGAGGATTTCGGCGAAGTGGCCGACGAGCCCCCGGCGTTCGCCGTCGGCTCCGGGGAACGGCGGGGGCACGACGACCGCGTCGGCTCCGAGGTCCGCCGCCAGCCGGGCACGGGCCAGGATGCCGTCGACGTCACCGAGCGCCGCTCCGGCGAGGACGGGGAGGCCGTCCGCGTGCTCGACGGTCAGCCGCACCATGTCGGTCCACTGCTCGGCCGAGAGCGTCCAGCCCTCGCCGGTGCTCAGGGCCGGCACGAGACCGGTGACGTCCCCGCGCAGGGACCGCACCAGCCTCCCGACGCTCGCCGGGCACACCCGGCGCCGCTCGTCGACCGGGGTGACGAGGGGCACGAGCGTGCCGCGCAGGCCCTTCAGCCGCTCGACCGCCGCGGCTCCGTCAGAGCTCGGCATGGTCGGCCTCCAGGACCAGGGACCGCTCGTAGAGCTCGTCGAGCCCGGCGGGGAAGACGCCGCGCTCCGTGGCCGGTTCGGGCTCCCGCACGGAGGGTCCGAATCCGCTCAGCGCGGTGAGCCGAGGATTGACGGTGACCAGCCGGCCGCCGGTGGCGACGACCGAGGCGAGCAGCAGCCGGTCGCGCACCCGCAGTCCGGAGGCCTCCACGGGGAGGGCCGCGGCGGCGGCCAAGTCGGCGTCCGTGTAGGCGCGCCGGGCGATCGGCATCAGGGAGTGCAGGACGTCCATGAAGGGGTAGTAGTCGTCCTGCACCTCACGCGGCGCGTGCCACACGAAGTCGTCGCAGCGGCCCACTTCCTCGTAGGTCATCACGACGGGCCGGTCCAGGTGGGAGGCGAAGAAGGCCGTGCAGGCCGCCCGTACGGACGGGTCGGTGCTGTGCATCCCCATGAAGAGGGACGCATCCACGTACAGCTCAGGCGCCATAGCCGTCCACCGCCTCGCGCAGGCGCGTCACCGAGGCGAGGAACTCGCCGGGGTCGCGGGCCAGTGCCAGCCGGACGTAGGACTCGCCGCGCTCGGGCTCGTTCCAGAAGAAGTAGGTGCCGGGGAGCACGTACACCTCGTGCTGCGCCAGGTGGCGCTGGAGGTCGGTCGCCCTGACGGTCCCGTCCTGGATGCGGAACCAGGCCACGCTGACGTTGACGGCCGGTTCGATGTGCTCCAGGAGGCTGCCCGCGAGGGCCTTCTGCGCGGTCTCCCGGTTGCGGGTGATCACGTCGCGGACCGACGCCATGCCGTCCTCGATGGAGTCCTCCACATAGCGGGCGAGGAAGTTGAGGATGAAAGGCGAGACGTCGAGCAGCACACTGGTGTGGATGTTGTAGACGTCCTCGTAGAGGTCGCGGCTGCAGGTGAGCAGGGCGCACTTGGCGTCCTGGAGCGGCCATGTCTTGCCGGTGTCCTCCAGCGCGATGTAGCGGACGCCGGAGGTGTCGAGCAGTTCGTAGAGGTCGAAGCGGCCGAAGCGGGGGTCGGCGAGGGCGAAGGCCGCGAAGCAGAGGTCGACGATGAAGAGCTTGTCGTGGTCGACGCAGTAGCGGACGACCTCCTCGAAGCCCTTGCGGCCGTGGGAGAGCAGGCTGAACCCGGTGGGGTTGTTGGGGTCGACGAGGAAGAGCGCGTCGGTGGTGACGGAGGCGGCAAGCCGCTCGTAGATGCGGCGGCTGGGACTGGAGGACCGCGTCCGGCTGAACCACCGCGCCTTCCCGCTGGAGATGTTCAACAACGGCCCGAGCCCCCGGCCCGGCACGGACTCCGAGGTGGGCGGCGTGGCCCACATCGAGCCGGAGGCGGGCTGGCAGCTGTGGCGCGCCCCCGACTGGAAGTTCCCCTCCACCTCGCTGCCGGCCCTGGAGGCGGTGCAGCTCGCGAAGGAGCAGAGCCTGGAGGCGTCCGAGCGGCTGGATCTGGCGTTGCGCCGCGCCTTCTGGGCGGAGAGCCGGTCGATCGGGGCGTACGCGGTGGTGCTGGCCGTCGCCAAGGAGACGGAAGGGGTCGATCCGCGGCCCATCGCCGAGGGGCTGGCCGAGGGCCGGGCCCGCGCGCTCATCGCGCGCGACTTCCTCTGCGCGAAGGAACACGGCGTCATGTGCAGCCCGCACTTCTACCTCCCGGATGGATCAGATCACGCCAATCCCGGGGTCGCGGCGCGCTGGCACGGCGCATACGGAACGGGCTTTCCCGAGGTAACGGCCAATGACCGGGGCGTTTACGAGGCGATCCTGGAGCGGGCGGCCGACTGACTCACAGGTCAGAACGGCCCGGGCGGGCCTGCGGGGAAAAATGATCGATCATCGTTCATTACCGGTGGGTAGATGTTGACTACAGCAACTTGACGCTCCTAGCGTGAGTCGGACGGAAAGATGGTTCCGCTACACGGAATCAGCAGTTCCAACGGGGGCTCACCTGGCGGGCCCCGGCGGCCGGTCCACCCGCATGCCTGGTCGCGCGTCACCACGCCGGGGGCACCACGGCAGCACGCGGCGCCCCCGGTCCCCACCCGGGATCGTGAAAGAGGATCGCCCGTGTCCCAGCTCGACCAACTGCCCGACAAGGACCCGTCAGAGGTCGCCGAGTGGCGCGAGTCCCTGGACTCCGCCACCCGGTTCGGGGGAGCCAACCGGACGGCGTACCTGCTGCGCCGTATGGCCGAACACGCCGAGCGGACCGGGCTGGAGCTCCCTCCGCTCCTGGAGACCCCTTACCTCAACACCATTCCGACCTCCGCCGAGCCCGCCTACCCGGGCGACGAGGAGATTGAGGCCCGGATCACCGCGTGGAACCGCTGGAACGCGGCCGCCATGGTCACCCGCGGCAACCAGCGCGCGGGCCTCGGCGGCCACATGGCGACCTTCGCCTCGGCCGCCTGGCTCTACGAGACCGGCTTCCAGCACTTCTTCCGGGGCAAGGAGACGGACGGCTCCGGCGACCAGCTCTACATCCAGGGCCACGCCTCCCCCGGCATCTACGCGCGCGCCTTCCTGGAAGGCCGCCTGACGGAGGGTCAGCTCGACCGGTTCCGGCAGGAGGCCGGCGGCGACGGGCTGCCCTCCTACCCGCACCCGCGCCGGCTGCCCTGGCTGTGGGAGTTCCCCACCGTCTCCATGGGCCTGGGCCCGCTCTCCGCCATCTACCAGGCGCGGTTCAACCGCTATCTGGAGCACCGCGGCATCAAGGACACCTCCCGGTCGCACGTCTGGGCCTTCCTCGGCGACGGCGAGATGGACGAGCCGGAGTCGACCGCCGCCCTCGCCCTCGCGGGCCGCGAGCGGCTGGACAACCTCACCTTCGTCATCAACTGCAACCTCCAGCGCCTCGACGGCCCGGTCCGCCCCAACTTCAAGATCGTGCAGGAGCTGGAGGCCCAGTTCCGCGCCGCCGGGTGGAACGTCGTCAAGTCGCTGTGGGGCAGCGCCTGGGACAAGCTCTTCGCGAAGGACACCGAGGGCGCGCTGCTGAAGCGCCTGCGCGAGGTCCCGGACGCCCAGTTCCAGACGTACGCCACCGTGGACCCGGCCTACCTCCGCGAGCACTTCTTCGGCTCCGAGGGCCCCGGCTCCCCCCTGCACACGATCGGCGCCGGCCTCGCGGACGCCGAGCTCCTCGAACTCTTCCGCACCTCCCGCGCGGGCCACGAGCCGCGCAAGGTGTACGCCGCCTACCGCGCCGCCGTCGAGCACCGGGGCGCGCCGACCGTCGTCCTCGTGCAGACCGTCAAGGGCTACACCCTCGGTCCGGGCTTCGAGTCGCGCAACGCCAACCACCAGATGAAGAAGCTCACGGGGAAGGAGTTCCGGGCGATGCGGGATCTGCTCGGCCTCCCCATCCCCGACAGCGCGCTGGACAGCGAGCTGATGCCGTACGCCCACCCCGGCGAGAACTCCCCCGAGGTGCGCTATCTGCGCGAGCGGCGCGCGGCGCTCGGCGGCCCGGCCCCGGCCCGCAAGGTCGTCGCCAAGCCGCTGCCCGAGCCCTCCGCGAAGCCCTTCGAGGCCCTCCACAAGGGCTCCGGCCGCCAGGAGATCGCCACCACCATGGCGTTCGTCCGGCTGGTCAAGGACCTCATGCGGGACAAGGAGACGGGCCCGCGCTGGGTGCCCGTCGTGCCCGACGAGGCCCGCACCTTCGGCATGGAGTCGCTCTTCCCCTCGGCCGGGCTCTACTCCCCGGTCGGCCAGACCTACGACCCCGTCGACCGCGACCAGCTCCTTTACTACAAGGAGGCCAAGGACGGTCAGATCCTCAACGAGGGCATCACCGAGGCGGGTTCGCTGGCCGACTTCACGGCGGCCGCCACGTCGTACGCCACGCACGGCGAGCCGATGATCCCGTTCTACATCTTCTACTCGATGTTCGGCTGGCAGCGGACGGCCGATCAGTTCTGGGCGCTGGCCGACCAGTTGGGCCGCGGCTTCGTCATCGGTGCCACCGCCGGGCGCACGACGATGACGGGCGAGGGCCTCCAGCACGCCGACGGCCACTCGCACCTGATCGCCTCCACCAACCCGGCGGCGGTCTCCTACGACCCGGCGTTCGCGTACGAGATCGCGGTCATCGTCCGGGAGGGCCTGCGCCGGATGTACGGCCCCGACGCAGAGAACGTCTTCTACTACCTGACGGTCTACAACGAGACCAAGGTCCAGCCGGCCATGCCCGAGGGCGTGGAGGAGGGCATCCTCAAGGGTCTCTACCGCTTCAAGGAGGCCGCCGGGGCCCCGGCCGAGGCCCCGCGCCTCCAACTGCTGGCCTCCGGCACGGCCGTCCACTGGGCCCTGGACGCCCAGCGGCTGCTGGCCGACGACTGGGGTGTGGCCGCCGACGTGTGGTCCGCTCCCTCCTGGACCGAGCTGCGCCGCGACGCCCTGTCCTGTGACGCGGCGCAGCTCAAGGGCGAGGACCGGGTCCCATACGTGACCCAGGCACTGCGCGGCGCGCCGGGTCCGGTCCTCGCCGTCAGCGACTGGATGCGGGCGGTTCCCGACCAGATCGCCCCCTGGGTCGAGCAGGACTGGACGTCCATCGGCACGGACGGCTTCGGTCTCTCCGACACCCGCGAGGCGGCCCGCCGCCACTTCGGTGTGGACCCGCAGTCGGTGGCGGTCGCGGCGCTCGCCGCGCTGGCCCGCCGGGGCGAGGTCAAGGCGGAGACGGTCCGGGAGGCCGCGCGCCGGTACGGCCTGGAAGGCTGACCCACGCCTCGCGATTCAGGCCCCGCCCGGTGACCGACCGGGCGGGGCCTTCTGACGCGAGGCCGCGGGACGGAGCAGGCGCGGCGGTGGGCGGAGATCAGGGCCGCCCACGTCCGGGGGCTGCGCCTCGGCGGGCCCGAGGACGACCCGGTCACGCGGGCGGTCGCGGCGCCGGGTGTCCTGGCGGACCGCTTGACGGCGGTGGAGTCGGCGATCCTGGACGCCCGGCGCTGAGAGTCGTCTCAGCGCGCCGTCCTGGCCAGGAAGAGCCCCGTGGTGGTCTCCAGGCGCGCGGTTCCCCCCTGCGCCCGGATCACCCGCTCCACGTCGGCGAACAGCGCCTCCCGCACGTCCTCAGGCAGCACCCGGTACGCGGAGTGCGAGGCGAGCAGCTCGACCAGCCCGCGCGCGGTGCGCTCATGGACGGAGTCGTACCGCCGGTACTCGACATCGGTGAAACCGCCGTCGGCGGCCAGCTCCTGGTGGACCCACGACGCCGCGCCCTCCACGGTCGACCTCGGCCGCAGCACGGGGAAGGAGTCGGGCAGCACGTCCGCGAGGTGCCGGTCGTGGGCCGCGGCCAGCTCCTCCTCGACGCCGTCCCCGGCGACGGTCCAGTCGTTCCAGAACAGCGCGAGGGCCCCGCCCGGACGCAGCGCGGCACGCGCCCGTGCCCACCGCGTCTCGGGATCGATCCAGTGCCACGCCTGCGCGGAGTACAGGAGCCCGTACGCGGCGGCCGGGCGCCAGGTCTCGAAGTCGCCCACCTCGACGGAGACCCGGTCGGATCCCGCGCAGTGACCGGCCAGCACGTCGGCCATCCGGGGGTCGGGCTCGACGCAGGTGAGCGGTATGCCCCGCGCGGCGAAGGCGAGCGTGGCCTTGCCGGTGCCCGCGCCGACCTCCAGGGCGGGGGCACCGTCCAAGGCCGCGAACTCGACGACGTCGGTGACGAGGCGGTCGGGGTAGCCGGGGCGCGACGCGTCGTACGTCTCGGCGGCCTCACCGAAGACGTGCCGCCGTCGCCGCCGCCAGGACTCCGGGTCGTTCGCGATCAGGTCATCAGCCATGACGTCAGATTAGTAGGCGGCACCCGGCCGGGGTTCACGGCCCGGGACACGGTGATGCGGACGGCACGGCGCCCGCCGCGGGAACCCGCGCCGCCTCACGAGCCGTTCTTCCAGCGGTTTCCCAGGACGACGAGGACACAGGTGCGGCGATGACCCAGTTGATACCCGGCGGCAACACCCCGCTTCCCCACGGCCCGGTGTCCCTCCGTGTTTCCGGGCCCTTCGACCTCTCCGCCCTCATCACCGACGACACCGGGAAGGTCACGGGGGACGGCGACTTCGTCTTCTACAACCAGCCGTCCGCCCCGGGTGCCCGGCTGCACGACGGTGGCCTCACCGTGGACCCCGCGCGGCTGCGGCCGGGAGCGAGCCGGGTCACGCTCGTCGTCAGTCCGGCGACGCCCGGCACCCCGCTCGGCCGGCTGCCCGCGCCCGGCCTGTCGGTGACGGGCGGCGGCCAGAGCGTGCTCGCCCGCTTCACACCGCCGCGCCCCACGCGCGAGACCGTCCTGCTGCTCGCGGAGATCTACCGCCGGGGAGGCGGGTGGAAGCTGCGCGCGCTCGGTCAGGGCTACGCGGACGGGCTGGCCGGGATCGCCCGCGACTTCGGTGTCGACGTGCTGGACGAGAGCGACGGGAGCACAGCGGGGGCCGACTCCGATCCCCTTGCTGCACTGGTGGGTTCGGGGCGGGCGCGCAGCGGCGCTCCGCCGGTGACCGTGGACCCGAGGCTCACGGCCGCCGCGCGGAGCCACGCGGCGGCGATGGCGGCCCAGGGGCACCTCGGCGCCGAGGGGGCCGACGGCCTCTCCGTCTTCCAGCGCGTCACCGGCAACGGCTACGCCTATCTGGGGATCGCCGAGCAACTGGTCTCCGGCCCCCGCACGCCCGCGGAGTTCCTGGAATACTGCCTCGGCGAGGCGGACGCCGGGCGCCCGCTCAGGGATCCCACGCTCACCGCGGTGGGCCTGGCCCACGCCGTGGACTCCCGCTCCAGCACCACCTATTGGACGGCCCTGTGGGCCAGCCCGTTCAGCACAGCGGGCCTGGCGCGGACGGCCGCCGAGGTCGTCGCGCTCACCAACGCCGAGCGGGCCTCGGCGGGTCTGCCGCCGCTGGCCGACGACCTGCTCCTGGGCGCGGCGGCACAGGCACACTCCGCGGACATGGTCGCGCGCGACTTCTACGCGCACATCTCGCCGGAGGGGAGCCGCCCTTGGGACCGGGCCGCCGCCGCGGGGTGCGCCCACCGGGGCATCGGCGAGAACATCGCGTGCGGCCAGCGCTCCCCCGCCGAGGTCGTCCGGGGCTGGATGGACAGCCCGGGGCACCGGGCCAATATCCTCGATCCGGGCTTCACCCACATCGGCATCGGGTTTGTCGGCGGCGGCCGGGCGGGTACCTACTGGACGCAGCTGTTCGGCCTGTCCGGGTGAATCGGCCCCCAACTCCCGCGATTAGCACAGGGGTCCGAGGGTGCCGGAATTTCCGCTACAGAATCGTTCTTTCACAGCTACTTGATCGTTCTACCACCGAGTAATCCGGCCCGTGGCGCGGCGATTGACGGAGCACACGGGCGCGCACCTTTTCCGTTCCCCCTAAATCTTTCGACACAGCTTCACCAACGGTTGACGATCTGCTACGTTGGGTACGCTTGAGATACCTCAGGGGGGCGCCGTGCGGGGAAAAGAATTCGCTGTTGGCGTGCGCAGCCTGATTGATCCGGCAGGCCGGTCGTTTCCGGCACGTTCAGCCCCCCGCGTGACGCGGCCACGGCCCTTCGACAAAGGCACCGGGGCACTCATATCCGCGTTGCGGCAAGAAGAGGGCCGGCGGATAACCGGGACGGCTGCGACGGGCCCGCAGGAGGAGCTCGCCAGACACCCGGAATTGACCAGGCTGCGCATCGCCGCGGTGGCGGGAAGCTTTCTTTCCGCGGTGTCGACCCTGGCCTTCTGCACGCTCGCCTTCGCGAGCCACGCGGAATGGCCGCTGATCGGGGTCTGGGCGGTGTCCGCGGGGGCCACCCTGGCCATCCTGGTCTTCTTCACCGCGCTGCGCCGGGCGCTGGCCAAGCAGCGGGAGCACGAACTCCAGGTCTCCCGCTCGATGTTCTGCTCCGCCCTGCGCGGCATGGCCGAGGAGCAGGTGCTCAACCTCGAGGCGAAGCAGCTGCTGCGGCGCAGCCAGGACGATCCGGAGCTGGCGAACGCCATCCTCGCGGGCATCGTCCGCGAGTACACCGACGCCGAGCAGTCAGCCGAGAAGCACACGGAATTGGGCCGGCATCACAAAATCGCCGTCCTGGTGGGCAAGGTGACGAACCAGGCCAACCAGGACCATCTGATCGCCCGTACACTTCGGCGGCTGGCCTCGGACGTGGACGTGGACGTGAGCGAGGCGCGTTAATGACGGACAACGGGGGAAATGCCGGCGGATCGACGGTCGCTGTCGACCAGTTGATGGAGCTGGTGAAGAATCTCGAAAATGTGAAATCAAGAAACTTACGGCGCGCCATGCGGTCCATCAACTTGGAGGCCCGCAATCAGCGCCTCGACGTCATCCTGGGAAATGCCACGACGGCGCTCGGGCAATGCCTTTCCGGCACCATGGTCCTCGCCTATCTGTGGGTGGGATATCAGATGGTGCAGCGGGGCGACGCGGGTTACTGCGTGCTGCTGTGCGGAATGCCCGTCACCTCCGTCGCCTCCATCTTCGCCCTGAAGAAGGTGCCGGCCACCCAGGCCATGGGCCAGCTGTCGCGTCAGGTCACCAGACTCCTGCGCCGCGCCGCCTCCCCCACGGCGGACCCCCAGGACGGTGCCGCGCCGAGCGGACTGGACGGCGACGGCCAGGGCACCTCCTGAACCACCCCTCCACAGGCCGGCCCGCGCGGGGCCGGACCACCTGGCACCGGCACGCCCACCACGCGTGGCCGCACCGCGTTCCGGGCCCGGCGCGCCCCGGGCGGTCACGCTTCCGCCCCGGGCGCGCGGCGCCGCGCCCGGCCACGGGTCCCGACACCCGACTCCCACTCCCGGATGGAGCAGTGATGGCCGATCCCGACACCCCTGGTCCGGCGGACCGTACGCACCACGCGCTCGTCACCGACCTGGAGACGCTCATCGAGGACACCGCCCGCGCCGCCGCGCGCCACGGCTGGACCGCCGTGGCCGAGGCCGCCGCCGCGCTGCCGGGCCGGGGCGACCGGACGGTCCTGCTGTGCGCCTCGCCCAAGGCCGACGGCACCGCCCTAGCCGCGCATCTGCGCACCCGGCTACCGCAGTTGGAGCCGCGTACGCTCCCGCTGGAGGCGTTGCACACGGATCCCGCGGAGGCGCTGCGCGCGGACCTCGTCGTCCTCGCGCTGGGCTGCGCCGAGTTGCTGAGCCCCGTGGCGGCCGCGGCGGCCGCCGCCCTCGCGGCCCGCCCGCCGGGCACCGTCCTGGTCGTCCTCACGGGAGCCGACACGCTGTCCGGGGACGACGACCTCGCCCTGGTGGCCCGGCGGATGCGGCGCGTCCTGCACGCCGGCCCCGACGAGGAGTGGACCGGCCGGAGCCCGGCGGAGCTCGGCTGTCTGCTGTGGAGCACCGAGGATCCCGCGGACCTCCCCGAACCGCTGCACGGCCTGCTCGTCCGCGACGCGGTGGCGCTGGAGGAGCGGTTGCTCGCGCGGGTGCCGGTCCCGCCGCAGCTGCTCCACGACCGCGTCGTCCACCTGCTCGACCTCGCCGCCGGGCTGCTCGCCGGGCCCGCCCGCGGCGGGGATCCGCGCCGGCGGTCCGCCGACGGCGCCCGTACGGCACTTGAGAGCGGGCGCCGGAAGGTGCTCGACGCCGTGGACGCCGAAACGGCCGCGGCCGAGCGGGAGATCGTGGCCTCGCTGCGGGCCGCGGAGGGGGATCTGCTGCGCCGGCTGGACGGGTTCCTGGAGCGGCACCGCCAGGAGGTGTCCGAACCGGGGCGGGCGCGGGGTCTCGTCGCCGGGTATCTCGACCGCGGCACCGGAGGCTGGGCCGCTGCCACGGCGCCCGGGCTGCGGGCCCGGGCCGCCCGGATCAACCGCGTGGCCACGGAGGCGTTCCAGGAACTGGAGCGGGCGTTCGCCCGGCAGGGCGTGGAAGGCGTCACGGTCGGCGCCCCGCCGTCGGTGTCCCTCGACGGCGCCGCGCACGGCCCGGCCTCCGCCCCGGGCAGCAGGCCGCGGGGCGGGAAGCCGTCCGGGGTGCCCACGCGGATGGTGGTGGGCGGCGCGCTCGGCGCGGCGGCCGGGGCCGTCCTCACCAGCGGTCTTGGCACCCTCCTCGGTGCCGGGATGGGGGCCGCGGCCGGTGGCGTGCTCCACCACCGCCAGACCGAGGTGCAGATCGGCCGCGCCGCCGCGTACGGCCGGGCAGCCGTGCGGGAGCGCTTCAGCGTGCTCGTGACCGGCGCCCCGGCGGCCGTGCGCCGGGAGACCGGGTCCCTGCGGCGGTCGGCGGAGCGGGAGTTGGACCGGATCGGCAGGGACCTGGAGATCGCGCTCCTGGCGACGCGCACCGGTCCGCGTCCCGCTCGCCGCGCCGCCGGGACGGCCGGCGTGGTCGGCGAGCTGCGGCAGCGGCTCGCCGCGCTGGAGGCGAGGGCGGACGGCGGCTGACGGCGGATCACCCGCGCCGGGGCGAGGGAAGCGGAGGGTCGGTTGCCGTTCCAGGGACGGCTCAACTTGACCTGTACACGCCCCACCCCCGGTGGTGGCATGGGCGTCCCCGAGGGGGGTCCGTGCAGCAGTGGGAGGTCTCCATGTTCAAACCATCGGCAATCAGACCAGTGGTGATCGGTGGGGCGGCGGTGGCACTCGTGGCCGCGTCGTTCACACCGTCGTCGGCCGCCGACCGGGTGCCGCCGCCCGACAAGGTCGTGATCGACGTGGTGACGGTCAACGGCTCGGGCTGCCCCGCCGGTACAGCCGCCGTGGCGGTCGCGTCCGACAACTCGGCCTTCACCGTCTCGTACAGCAACTACCTGGCCCAGGTCGGTGTCGGCGCCAAGCCGACGGACGGCCGCAAGAACTGCCAGCTCGGCCTCAACGTCCACGTCCCCCAGGGCTTCACCTACGCGATCGCCCAGGCCGACTACCGCGGCTTCGCCCACCTGGAGTCGGGCGCCACCGGGCTGGAGAAGGCCAGCTACTACTTCCAGGGCATGTCGAACACGACCTCCGTGAGCCACCGCTTCGCCGGCCCCGCGGACGACGACTGGCAGACGACCGACGTCACGGACTCGAGCTCCCTCGTCTACGCCCCGTGCGGCGCCTCGCGGATCCTCAACGTCAACACCGAGCTGCGGGTGGGCGCCGGGACGTCGGACCCGTCGACGACCACCAGCTACATGGCGATGGACTCGACCGACGGCAGCGTCAACACGCTCTACCACTTCGCCTGGAAGCAATGCCCCTGATCGCACGCCCCGGCTCATGAAGTGATCCCGGGCCGGGCCGGCGGAGACCCACCTGCCGCCGGCCCGGCACCGGGTGCGCGGCACGTCTCCGCCCGACTCCAGGGCACTCCCAAGGCAAGGGAAGGGGTCTTCCGTGATCAGACCGGTGATGATGTGTGGTGCGGCCGCGGCACTGCTCGCCACGTCCTTCACGCCGCGCGCGGCGGCGCTGGACGGGGTGCCCCCGCCGGACAAGATCGTGATCGATGTGGTGTCCGTCAACGGATCGGGCTGTCCGGCCAATACGGCCAACGTCGCGGTCTCGCCGGACAACACCGCCTTCACCGTTTCCTACAGCAACTACGTCGCCCAGGCCGGCGTCGGCGCCAAGCCGACCGACGCCCGCAAGAACTGCCAGCTCGGCCTCAACGTCCACGTCCCCCAGGGCTTCACCTACGCCGTCGCCCAGGCCGACTACCGCGGCTACGCCCGCCTCGAACCCGGCGCCACGGGCCTGGAGCGGGCCAACTACTACTTCCAGGGCATGTCGCAGACGGCGTTCATGAACCACCCGTTCTCCGGTCCGCTCAACGACGACTGGCAGACCTCCGACACCACCGACATCGACGCCCTGATCTACGCGCCTTGCGGAGCCATACGGTATTTCAACATCAACACCGAGCTGCGCGTGGACGCCGGGACCTCCGACCCCACCAGGACGACCAGCCTCCTGGCGATGGACTCGACGGACGGCAACATCAACACGCTCTACCACTTCGCCTGGAAGAAGTGCCCCTAGCACAGCCAACAGGCTCCGGATAAGGGGCAGTTGTTCCCCCTAACACAGCTCATGGAGGCCGGTGGTGACGGCGCACAGCCGCTCCCGGCCTCCGGTCCTTCCCGCGGCGTTCCCCGACGCTTCACGACCTCCGCCGGCCCCGGTCCACGTACTCGCGCGAGCAGTGGGCGCACAGGTGAAAACCGGCCACGGGGCGGCCCGGTGACGGTGGCCTGAAGCGGGCAAATCCCTCAGCGCGTCACAGCCACCGTGCGGGCCCTGGCCCCGGCCGGCTCCTTGCGCACGAAGGCGCGGCGCCGCGCGTGGTAGGGCGCGGCCCGGTCGTGGAGGACGGCGCGCATCCGGGCCAGTTCCTCCTCCCGGTACGCGGCCAGCGGCTTGCGCGCCTCGTCCTGCTCGCGTCCGGCCTTCTTCGCCGCGATCCGGGCCTGGGCCGCGGGCGTTCCGGCCAGGTGCGCGGCCAGGGCGGCCACCTTCTTGCCGAACTCCCCGGGGGCGGCGTCGATGACGCGGTCCGCCAGCCCGATCCGTTCCGCGGTCACGGCGCTGACGGGCAGGGCGTCGTCCATGAGCCGCTCGGCCGTACCTGCGCCGACGCGGCGCGGCAGGGAGTACGTCCAGAACTCGGAGCCGTACAGCCCCATCAGCCGGTAGTGCGGATTGAGCACGGCGCCGGCCCGGCACCACACCTCGTCCGCGGCCAGGGCCAGCATCACCCCGCCCGCCGCGGCGTTGCCGCCCGGCGCGGCGACCACCAGCCGGTCGGTGGTGGTCAGAACGGCGTGGACCAGGTCGTCCATGGCGTTGATGTTGGCCCAGGTCTCCTCCGCCGGGTCCGCGGCCGCCTCGATGACGTTCAGGTGGATCCCGTTGGAGAAGAAGTCCCGGCCGCCGCCGAGCACCAGCACGGAGACCGGGCGGGAGCGCGCGTAACGATAGGCGGCGAGCAGCCGGCGGCACTGCGTCGTGCTCATCGCGCCGCCGGGGAAGGAGAACCGCAGGAAGCCGACCGTCCCCTCCTCACGGTAGCGGATGTCGGTCCAGGTGCGGCGGTCGTCCCCCAGGTCGAGCGGGGCCGTCGCCTCGGGCAGGCGCGGCAGCCGGTTCCCCAGGGCCAGCGTCGCGGGCAGCTTGAACCCCGGCGGCTCGTCCGGGCCGCGGCGGCGCCGCAGCTGCGGGATCCACACCGCGCCGTCGGCGGTCGCCCGGCAGACGGCGCCGGCCCGGGTGGCCAGCAGCTCGCCCGGGCGGCCGGTCAGCCTGTCCTCGAAGTGGCCGCCGTGGAGGTACCACTGCTCGCCGAGCAGGGTGTCCAGCACGCCAGGGCTCGAGTCCGCGGCGCGCAGCTTGCGCAGCACGGTCTCGGTGAGGTCGCTCTCCCAGTCGACGCTCCGCAGCTCCTGCCGGAAGTACGGGCGCGCGAGCGCCGCGGGCTCCTGTGGGACGGGGCGGTACGTTCCGGTGGCGAAGCGCTCGACGGCCAGCAGGACCGCTTCGAGCGCGGCGTCGGCGATCTCGTTGCGGCAGAGATCACTCTTGGCCACCGGCGGGACCTGGCAGGTGGCCGACGCCCAGATGCCACCGGCGCCCATCTCCGCGTCGGCCTGGAAGACCGTGACGCCCCACTCCCGCGCCCCGTCCTGCACCGCCCGGTCCAGGGAGGACGGGCCGCGGTCGCCGGCCGGGCCGGGGTGCACCACGAGGCAGGGGTACGCGGACCACACCTCGCGCGGGATCACCGCCGTGAGCGCCGGCGCGAGGATCAGCTCCGGGCGGTGCCGCCCCACGATCCCGCTCACGTCCGCCCGGTGCGGCACCTGCTCCACCACCACCGCGTGCCCGTGATCACCCAGCTCGGCGTAGACGCGCTGGGTGAGGCCGCCGAACGCGTCGGTGAGCAGCAGGATGTCCATGACGACCTCCGGACGGGTCTGGCGTCGAGCGGAAGCGGCGGACGCCCTCGTCGGCGGCCCGCCATCGGTGATCCTTACGCCCGCTCACCCCACCACCGTCGAGACGTGTCCGGAACGCTCCGTTATGTCACCCACACGCCCGAGCCCGCCACTAGGCCGTGTCCGGCGGATCTTTGCCAGTCTGCGGGCCCGTTGCCTCCCCCAGCTACCTCCCCCAGACTCCGTCCGGGGGTGCCCCCAGCGGTGCCCCCAGCGGCGGGAACGCCCTTGGGGGTCCCCCCGGACGGAGTCTGGGGGAGTGTCCTCAATCGCCGGACGGGCTGGATTGCTCACCCAGATCAGCCGCATCCAGCCCGTTGGGGGCACCTCCCAGCGTTAGCTGGGGGAGCTTGAGGACACCGCCGCGCAGCGGTGGTGCGGACGACGACCACCCGCAGAACCGACCACAAGACCCGCCGGACAGGCCCTAGAGGCCCCACACCCGCACGGCGGTGCTCGCCATCGCGGCGGCGCTCGTCATACTGAGGGGGTGAGTTCCCTCGCCCCCGCTCCCCCGCCGTCCGGTTCGCCGGACACGCTGCCCGTCCAGGACGCCGCGGCCTATCTGGCCGGCTGGTGGATTGTCGACCGCACCCTCGTCGATCTGCGGACCGGCTCCTGCGGGGTGTTCCGCGGCACGGCCGAGTTCCGGCGGCTCGAGGACGCGTCCCTGCTGCATGTCGAGGACGGCGAGCTGAGCTGGAACGGCACGGTCAACCGCGCGGGCCGGACGCTCAAGCTGTTCCCCCGGGCCGACGGCACCGCCGAAGTGGCCTTCGCCGACGGGCGGTTCTTCCACGACCTGGACCTGCGCGGCGGGTCCTGGACCACCCGCCACCCGTGCGGCCAGGATCTCTACGACGGCACCTTCACCGTCGTCTCGCCCGGCGAATGGCACGTGCGCTGGCACACCGCCGGACCGGCCAAGGACCAGCTCCTGCGCTCGGTCTACCGGCGGCAGGAGCGGTAGCGGGCGGCCGGGACCCGGCCGGCGAAGGCCGGACCGGGTCCCGGCCGTGGTTCTATTCGGTGATCCGGACGGCGCCGGACGGACAGAGGCCGCCGGCCTGGCGCGCGGCAGGCCGCTTGTCGGCGCCGGGGTCGGCGTCCAGCACCGTGACGAGGCCGTCGTCGTCCTGGTCGAAGACATCGGGCGCGGTCAGCGCACACAGGCCGGCGCCGATACAGACGGTACGGTCGGCACTCACGCGCACGGTCGCTCCTTTCGTCGCCTCGGTCACCAGGTGACCGGGAGTTCGTTGACGCCCTGGATCGTCGTGCCCGGCCGCAGTGTCAGCCGGTCGACCGGGACGGCCAGGCGCAGCGTCGGGATACGGTCGAACAGCGCCGTGATGATCACTTCGAGTTCCAGGCGGGCCAGGTTCTGGCCGAGGCACTGGTGCACTCCGTAGCCGAAGGCGATGTGGTGGCGGGCCAAGCGGTGCACGTCGAAGGTGTCCGGGTCCGCGAAGACCGAACCGTCGCGGTTGGCGATGGAGTTGGCGACTATCACGCCGTCCCCGGCCCGGATGAGCTGCCCGTCGACCTCGATGTCGGCCGTCGCGATACGGGCGCCCGCGAGGTCGGCGATGGCGAGGTAGCGCAGCAGTTCCTCGACCGCGCCGGGAACGAGGCCGGGGTCGGCGCGCAGGGCGGCGAGCTGGTCCGGGTGGTCCAGCAGGGTGATCACGCCGAACGAGGTCATGGAGGCGGTGGTCTCGTGGCCGGCGACGAGCAACAGCAGTGCGGTGGAGATCAGTTCCTCGCGGTCGAGTTCCCCGTTGGCCAGCTGTTGGGTGACGAGGCTGCTGAGCAGGCCCGGGCCGGGCCGGGTCTGGAGCTCGGTGATCAGCCCGTCCAGGTAGCGATCGAATTCCTTGCGCGCGGCGACGGCGACCGCGGGGTCCGTCGCCTGCACCAGCCGCCTGCTGGCGTCCTGGAAGAAGTCGTGGTCGGCGTAGGGCACGCCGAGCAGTCGGCAGATCACCATGGAGGGCACCGGCAGCGCGAACCGGCTGACCAGGTCGGCGGGCGGGCCCGCGGCGAGCAGTTCGTGGATGAAGCCGTGCACGATCCGCTCGACGTCCGCGCGCATGCCCTTGATGCGCTTCACTGTGAACTCGCTGATCGTCATGCGCCGCCGGGCGCCGTGCTCCGGAGGGTCCAGGGCGATGAACGCCGGGCGGTTGTTCCGGAAGGTCGCGACGCGCGACGAGGTGGCGGGGAAGCCGGCGCGGGTCCGGTCGGAGGACAGCCGGGGGTCGGCCAGCAGCTTCCGCGCGGCCTCGTGCTTGGTCACCAGCCATGCCTGGCTGCCGTCGTAGAGGGTCACCCTGCGCAGCGGTCCCGGCTCGTCCCGCCAGCCGGCGTACGAGTCGGGCAGGTGGTACGGACAGGTGCGGTTGTCGGGAAAGGCGGGGGTGTCTTCGGTCTTGAGCATCGCAGTCTCGGTCATCGATCCCCTCGAGCTCTCTGACATTTAAAGAACGGTCAGTTCTCTAATAAGAGGCTAAGGTGTCCCCACAAGGAACGCAATGACCGCTCGACAAGCTCTCGGGAGTCCACGCTGTCACCGAACGTCGGCCAAGCCCTCGAACCGGCCGTCGACCACCGCAAAGGCCCTCGTCGGCGCGGCGCCGAACTGGAAAAGGCCGTCCTGACGGCGGCGTTGGAAGAACTCGGCGAGGTGGGGTACGCCGCGCTGACCATGGACCGGGTGGCCTCCCGCGCCCGCACGAGCAAGGCCGTCCTCTACCGCCGCTGGTCCTGCCGGGCCGAACTGGTCCTGGACGCCTGCAAGCTGCGCACCCTCATCGACGTCGAACTCCCCGACACCGGCGCGCTGCGCACCGATGTGCTCGGCCTGCTGCGGCAGATGGCCACGCAGATGGCCAGCCCCTACGGCAGCATCCTGCGCGGCCTGCTCGCCGAGATGAGGAACGACCCCGAATTCGCCAGGATCGTCCGCGAGCGGCTCCACACCGGCGGCCCGCTGATCCGCGCCATCCTGGAGCGGGCCGTGGAGCGCGGCGAGACCGAGCCCTGGATCCTGGAGTCCCGGCGGGCCACGGTCGCGACGGACCTGCTGCGCAACGAATTCCTGCTGTACGGCGCGCCCGTGGACGACCGCACCATCACGGAGATCGTCGACGACGTGTATCTGCCGCTGATCCTGAGCCCGGCACCGGCGGGCGGTGCCGTCCGCGACGCCGAGTAGGCCGATCCGCCTCAGCGGTGGGCGAGTTGTTCCCGCTTGCGGTCCTGGAGGGTGTGGTCCACGCACACCGCGAGGATGATCATCAGTATTTCGTCCTCGGGGTCCAGCACGTCGACCGCGTAGGCGTCCCGCATGCTGAACCAGCGCCGGGAGACGTGCGCGAGCGTGGTGCCCTCGTGCTGGATGTCGAACTCCCGGTCCCAGAAGCTGCCGACGATCCGCAGCCGCCGCCCGTCGTGCAGCGTCACCTTGAAGCGGTCCCCGAAGAGGGAGAACGCCCGCTTGCTGATCCGGGCGTCCAGCCAGCCGTCCCGCTTGACCAGGATGGTGTGGTGGAGGGTGAACGCCTTCTTGACGATGCTGGCCGCCTCCCTGCCCCGGGTGTCCACGAAGGTGAAGGTGGTGCGCAGCCGGAGCAGTTTCCTGTTGACCTTGTAGATCTTCTCGCGGTGTTCGGTCTCGATCCAGGCTTCTTCATGAAAGGCCAGCACGCGATCGCGTACCAGGTAGCGCATGGAAACCCCCGTCCACGTCATGTCCGCCAGGCCGTTGGCGCTGTGCCGCCACAGAGCGTAGTGATCGGTGCCGCCGGTCGGCCAGCCGACCTTCGCGCCGAGACAGGGATGAGACCTTGGCGGGCCTCTGGCGGACGGCACCGCCCGCCTCACGCTCCGGCGAGCAGCTTCTCCTCCTCCGCCGCGGACAGGCCGCACCGCAGCGGGGGTTCGCCGCGGCCGCGGTCCCAGGCCAGCACGTCGGCCACCGTCACCGGCAGCGGGGTCGCGGGCAGGCCCGCGGCCCGGGCGCGCGCCGCGCTGCGCTGCTGGGTGGGCCGGTTCGGCCGCACCAGCGGAAACGCCGGCGGCGCGGACGCGGGGTCCACCGGCACGATCTCGACCTCGCTGCCCGCCACCCGCGCACAGGTCTCGATCAGCCCACCGAGCGTGACCGGCTCGGCCGGGCCCACGGCGTGGAAGACGCCCGGCCGGTCGTCGAGCAGCAGCCGCACCACCAGACGGGCCACGTCACGCGAGTCGACGACCTGCACCGGCTGCTCGGGGCTCCCCGGCAGGGCCACCCGGCCGCCACGCGCCGCCCTGCGCACCCAGTACAGGAAGGTGTCGGCGGTGTCGTACGGCCCGACGACCTTCCCCGGGCGCACGATCGTGGCCCGCGCTCCGTACCGCGCCAGCACGTCGTCCTCGCACGCCACCTTGAGGGGACCGTAGGTGGCCTCGGTCAGTTCCTCGGTGTCACGGACCGCCGCCCGGCGCGGGGTGTCCTCGTCGGAACCCGGTCCGACGCCCGTCCGCGCGTACACCGCGTGACTGGAGAGGAAGAGATACCGGCCGCCCCTGTCGCCGAGCGCCTCCATCGCCTGCCCGACGTGACGCGGTACGTACCCGCTCACGTCGACGACGGCGTCCCAGCTCCCGTCCCGCAGGGCGCTGTAGTCGCCGGTCTCCCGGTCGCCGACGCGTCGCGGCACGCCCGGGAAGAGACCGGTGCCCGTCCTGCCCCGGTTGAACAAGGTCACCTCGGCGCCCTGCCCCAGCGCGTCCTCGACGATCGCCCGGCCCACGAACGACGTTCCGCCCAACACCAGAATCCGCATGGGGCCCGACGATATCCGCGCCCGCGCGGCACCTCCACCGGGTTTCCGGCGGCCCGCCTTTAGGTGACGAGGACCGTGCCCGTCATGTCCGGGTGGACGCCGCAGTGGTACCGGAACATGCCCGGGGCCGAGAACATCCGCGAGAAGGAGGCACCCGCCTCGATCACCCCGGAATCCCACAGGCCGGTGTCGGACGTCACGGTGTGCGGCACACCGTCCTCACCGTTGGTCCAGGTGACCGTCTCGCCCGCCAGGACGGCAAGCTCAGCGGGGGCGAACGCGTGGTTCGCGATCGATACGTCGGGCATGGGTGCTACCTCCCCGGCATCGCCGGACACCGACTCCTCGCGACGCCTTCCCTGCCCCGGAGGTGTGAATCACCGGCCCACTCGGACGAGCCGTGCGAGAGGCGGGGCCCCTCGCACGGCGTTCCGTCAGATCCCGAAGGGGGCCGCGTAGCGGACGGTGCCGCTCGGCAGCGGGTGGGTCCCGTCCAGGGCCATGGCCATCATGGCCTCGTCCGGGACGTCGACGCTCAAGCCGATGCCGTACGCGGAGGCGCGGGTGAAGCCGAACCGCGGGTAGTACGCCGGATGCCCGAGGACGGTGACGTAACGCTCGCCCATGGCCCCGGCCGCCGCCAGGGCGGCCCGGATCGCGGCCGAGCCGGCGCCGCTCCCCTGCCGCCCGGGCCGCACGGAGACGGGAGCCAGGCACAGGGCCGGGGTGTCACCGATGTGGCAGCGGGTCAGCAGGGCATGGCCGACGAGCTCGCCGCTCGCGTCCGCGCTGACGACGGACAGCCCGTCGATCCAGGCGGGGCCGGCGCGCAGCGCGTCGACGAGGTCGGCCTCCAGCGGGGTCCCGAAGGCCGCGAGGACGATGTCACGGATGGTGGGGATGTCGGCGCCGGTCTCGGCGCGGGTGATCCAGTTGTCGCGTGTACGCATGACGGGATGAGGATCCGTTTCATGGTGGGGTTCGGATGAGGACGGCCCCGCGAGCTCACGCTCTCGGCGAGGCGGGGAACGACGGGGTCAGGCCGTCGCCCGGGACGTGAGGGCGGCCCGGGCGCTGCTCGTCGCAGCGGCCTTGAGCACGGTCATCCGCCCCACCTCCCTTTTCGTCCTCGATCCGGCACCACATGAACCGGAACAACATAGCAACCCGTGCGGAGAGCGTCCTCCGAATAAATCCGGATGAACGAGCCGCCCGGTGGCTCAGGACCCCACCTGTGCCAGGAAGCCGGCGAGGGCGTCGCGGCTGCGGCGGAGCCCGTCGAGACGCTCGTCCGTGGCCGCCAGCTCCCGGCCCAGGATGTCCCGCAGGTCCGCGCACCGGGCGAATTCCGGCTGCTCGCCCCGGGCGCACGGCAGCACCGAGCGGATCACTCCCGTGGACAGGCCCGCGTCCAGCAAGGCACGCACCTGCCGGACGGTGACCACCGTCTCCTCGTCGTACGCCCGGTATCCGTTCGGACCGCGCCCGGCCGTGAGCAACCCCTGTGCCTCGTAGTACCGCAGCAACCGCGGGCTGACCCCGGTACGCCGGGACAACTCCCCGATCAGCATGTGCCCTTCCCCCGTCCGATGTTGACCTTGCCATTGATGTGAAGCCCTAACGTCGCCCCGTGAGCGAACATTCCGCGCACACCGCCCGCGCCGTCGCCGCGGGCAGGCCCGTACACCACCGCTGGAGTGCCCCCATGACCTCTCTTGTCGTTCCGCGTGACGAGGCGGCGGCCGACCGCTCGTTCCTCTTCGTCCTCGGCAGCTCCCGCCCCGGCGGCAACACCGAGACGCTCGCCCGCGCCGCCGCCGAGCAACTGCCCACCGAAGTCCCCCAGCGGTGGGTGGACCTGACCGCCCTGCCCCTGCCCGACTTCCAGGACGTCCGCCACGACACCGGTGCCTGGCAGGCCGGGGAGAACGAGAGGATATTGCGACAGGCCACGGTGGAGGCCACCGACATCGTCCTCGCCACGCCCCTGTACTGGTACACCCTCTCCGCGCACACCAAGCGCTACCTCGACTACTGGTCGGGCTGGCTGACCGCGCCCGGCTCGGACTTCAAGAAGCGGATGGCGGGCCGAACACTGTGGGCGGTGACGGCCATGGCGGACGACGACGAAGCCGTCGCCGACGGGCTGGTCACCACCCTCAACAACTCGGCGGCGTACCTGCGCATGCGATTCGGAGGAGCGCTCCTCGGCAACGGCTCCCGGCCCGGCCAAGTGCGCGACGACGAACGGGCGATGAGCCGCGCCAAGACCTTCTTCCAGCGCGATACCCCACTCGCCCGGTTCCCCTACGAGGCGACGGCCGAACTCTCGGCCCGCTGAGCGGACCGCACGCCCGGGAAGTACATCGGCACCCCCGGGAAGGACACCCTCGACACCCTCACGGTCGCCGGCGGCAAGGTCACCGCCAAGGGCGCCCAGATCTCGTGCACGGGCACGTTCGCGGCGGGCGGGAAGGACCGCCAGGAGTCGGCGACCGTCACCTACACCTGCGAAACCGACCGCGGTCGTTCGACCCCGCGCACACGGACAGGCTCACACAGACAGGCGGAAGTGGAGGTTCCCGAACACGACATGGTCGCCGGGATGGACCCGTACCGTGCCGGCGATGCGCAGGCCGTTGACGTACGTGCCGTTGCGCGAGCCGAGGTCGCCCAAGCGCCAGTGGTCGTCCACATAGGTCAGTTCGGCGTGCCGCCGGGAGACCGAGTCGTCGTCGAGGCGGAGGCCGGACAGCGGGGCGCGGCCGATGCTCAGCGGCCCCGCTCCCGGCTCGGGAAGGCGCAGGCCCGGCAGCCGCGCCCCGTGCCAGGCCCGTCGTATGCGCACGGTGAGCGTGGCCATACGGTTCACCGTGCGCACGATGAACTCCGAGAGGCGGCCGTGCGTCCGGAGGTCGGCCATGGCGTGATCGATGTCGGCCCGGCTGCGGGCCGTCAGGACGATGTTCATGCGGCGCATGAAGGTGTCATGGGAGAGCCTGCCGTCGACGGCTCCGTCCCTCAGCACGACCAGCGCCTGATTCTTCTCGGCCTCGGAGGGCCGGGTCACGCGCGTACGGAAGTCAGGTGTGGTCATGAAGAGAATTTTCAGCCTGGCGGGCCTTACTTGTCCACGTCCGGCCGAGCGGCGACGCGGGGAACTCACCCCTGCCGAGTGGCGCTCTCGGACGTCCGCACACAATGGGTGGTGAGGCGCCGCGTCCGAGTGCGGTGCCACAACGGGGGATTGAATGCAGGGTACGAACAACGGGACCGCTCTCGTCGCAGCGGTGCTGGTCGTCGGGTTGGTGATACGGCAGCAGCTGCGCACCCGCCCCGTACGGCGTCACGGCTCGCTGATCACGCCGGCGGTCTTCGGTGTACTGGGCCTCGCCGGGCTCGCCTTCGGCATCCTCTCGGTCACCAAGGACGGCCCGCTGACGGCGCTGCCTGTCGTTCTGCTGGTGGCGAGCCTGGCCGTCGCGGCGGGTTTGGGAGCGGCAAGGTCGCGGACCGTACGGGTGTGGCGCGGCCACGAGGGCGAGGTACTGCGCAAGGGGACGGCGGCCACGACCGGGCTGTGGCTGGTCTCGGTGGGTGTGCACTTCGGGCTGGGGCTGTGGATCGACCACGCGGCAGGGGCCGGGGTGCTGGGGGCCGCGTCGTTGTACGCGTATCTGGCGATCGGGCTCGGCACACAGAACCTCCTGGTGCGCGGCCGGGCCGCCGCGCTGTGACCGTGTGGAACGCTCACCCGTATGCGGACGGGCGGCGTTCGCACCGCGCGCCGTCCGCCCGTAGCGCAAACCGGTCGGCCGCCGCCCGGTGTCCGCTTAGCGTCGCGGTATGGAACCCCTTCAGATCGCTGCCGCTGTCTGGCAGTTGCCCTTCCCCGTCGGGCACGTCCACGCCGTCCGCCTGCTGGACGGATACGCCCTGGTCGACACCGGAGTGCCGGGATCCGCGCCGGCGGTCCTGGCTGCCCTGGAGCAGCTCGGCTGCCGCCCTCGGGACGTGCGGCAGATCGTCCTGACCCACTTCCACCCCGACCACACCGGTTCAGCCGCGGACCTCGTCGCGGCCACCGGCGCCCGTGTCCTGGCCGGCGCGCAGGACGTCCCGTTCATCAACGGCACCGCCCCCGGGCCCCCGCCGGTGCTCACTCCCTCGGAACGCGTCGTCCATGAGCGGGTCCTGGCCGGCCTGGCCGATGCGGGTACGCCTCCGCTGAAGCATGTGCCGGTGGACGTCGAGCTGCACGACGGCGGCACACTGGACGGCTGGGCCGAACCCGTCCGCGTCCTGCATGTGCCCGGCCACACGCCAGGAGCCGTCGCGCTCCATCTCCCGTCCAGCGGCGTGCTGTTCCCTGGCGACAACGTCGCCACCGTCGAGGGCCGGCCGGTCCTCGGTCCGTTCAACGTGGACAGGGAGACGGCCATCGCCTCCTTCCGGCGGCTGGCGGCACTGGAGGTGGAGACGGTGTGCGTACCTCATGGTGAGCCGTTGCTGAAGGGCGGAGGCGCGGCGCTCCGGGCAGCCACTCCTGAGAGTGACTGGTTGTGAGCTACCGCACCGGGCCGCGCGACAGCGCTTCGGGCAGGTAGCCGGAGCGGATGCCCAGCCGCCAGCCGTGTGCCGAGGTGGACAGGGCGGCCAGGGCGACGGCCCCGACCGGCAGCAGGCTCCTGGGCTGCGGATCGGCTCCCACGCACTCGCGGTGCCGGACGAGCCGGTCCGCCAGGGCCTGCTCAAAGGCAGGCTGGTCGTCGTCCAGCAACACGCGCAGCAGCCGCTGATCCGGCGTCAGCGCACCGGCGGCGTCCAGCCGCCGTGCCGCACGTTCGCGCTCCTCGGCGTCCGGCTTGCCCAGGGGCCGGGGCCCGGCGCCGAGGTAGCCGCACAGCGCGTCCATCTCCGCGAGTCCGGCCGACTCCGGCTCTCCCATGCGGAGTTCGGGCGCGTGGTCCTCCCGCAGCATCACATCGATGACTCGCGACGGCTCCTCGAACACGCCGCCGATCAGGCACATCGCGAACGCGTCGACCCACGTCCCCGTGGTGGGCACCTGGTCCACGGCGTCGCCGAAGTCGAAATCCTCGCTGCTGAGCGTCGCGTAGACGAGCGGCAGGACGACCTCGAAGTCACCGTGGGGAAACATACCGATGTCGAGCACCCCGTAAGCGCATTCCGCCGCGGTGCGCAGGGCGAGGCGCGAGGTGGCGGTGAGCGCAGGGTCCTCAAGGACGCGGGCGGCGACGTGGTCGAGCAGTTCGTCACGCAGCACCTGCAGTCCCGCGAGGGACAGATCGTCGTAACGCAAGCGGTGCCAGCGGCCGAACGTCCGCCCTTCGATGTCTTCGAGCGCCTGAGCCACCTTCTGCGGGTCGACCCCGTGACACACCACTTCCCGCAAGGCTGCCGCCCTCCCCCGTGAACTCTCCGAACGCGTCGGCACGCTATCAGCAGCTTTTACCGGAGCGGGAAGCCGACCTCGCGCGGCGAGGTCACCTCATACCGGGCAGGCTCCGCAGTTCGCCGATCTTCAGGGCACGGGCGAGGAGCGGCCGGCGGTGACCCGCCGGATCGTATGCCCGACATGCCCATGTTCCGGCTAATACGTGGCATTTACTTGACTTTGGTGGGGTAATCGTGCGCGTCGACTTCCCGTCATCGTTCTGGAGAAAGCATGCGCATGCGAAGCGTCTCTGCCGCCACCGCGCTCGCCCTGGCCGGCGGCCTCGGCTGTGTGGGGGCCGCTGTCGCCGACGGCACGTACAGCGAAGCCGTTCGCGAACCGGGCGTTCTCACCGGCAACATCATCCAAATCCCGATCAAGTTGCGGCCCAACATCTGCGGCAACTCGATCGACGTCATCCTCGCCCTGGCGAACCCGGCCAACGGCGGCTGCCGCGCCGGAAGGTGACCGCCGCCGGTCCTCCGCCCGCCGCCCGTGAACGGGCCTGTGGGTGGAGGACCGGCGCCCGCTGCCACGGACAGCGGGCCACGGCCCTCCGCCAGTGCCCTTCGGGCCTCTCCGCTGAAATACACTTTCCCGGTGAACGAGACATTGCCCCCGTGCCCCGAGTGTTCCAGCGCCTACGCCTATGAGATGGGCTCGCTCCTGATCTGCCCCGAGTGCGGTCATGAGTGGTCGCCCGTGACAGCGGAGGCCGGGAGCGGCGAAGGCGCCGTGATCAAGGACTCGGTCGGCAACGTGCTCGCCGACGGGGACACGGTGACCGTGGTCAAGACCTTGAAGGTCAAGGGCAGCCCGGGCGGGATCAAGGCGGGTACCAAGGTGCGCAACATCCGGCTCGTCGACGGCGTCGACGGCCACGACATCGACTGCAAGATCGACGGGTTCGGTGCCATGCAGCTCAAGTCCAGCGTGGTCAGGAAGGCCTGAAGCGGTACGCCGGGACGGCCCCGCCCTCGTCGTCGTCTGGTGCACCTGGACCACGCCGGAGGGCATCCGCACCCGCGGCGTCCTGCGCCGCCGGTCCATCCCCTGGCTGAGCATCGCCGGCATCGGCATCAGGAAGCACGGCCACGGCCACCGCGACTGCTACCACGCCGAGACCCCGCAGGCGGCTGTGCCTGCCGGGCCTCCAGGACCCTTTCGAGCGCAACCTCGCAGGTCCTCGCGCCGAGATCGTCGCCCGTTGGAAGGCCGCCCACGTCACTCCCGGCCCGGACGGCTCCTGGCCGGGCGACGGCCGCGGGGCGGTTCCTCACCCGTAGTGCCCGCCAGGGATTCCGCATGGTGGGCGATGTTGCGCGCCATCCCTCCGAAGACGACGGCGTGGAAGGGGGCGATGGAGTGCCAATAGGCGTGCCCCGCCAGGCCGTGGGGGTGGAAGAGGGCGCGCTGTTCGTAGCGGGCGTGGTGGGGGCCGTCGGGGGTGGCGGTGAGTTCCAGCCAGGCGCGGCCGGGCAGCAGCATCTCGGCCCGTAGCCTCAGCAGCCTGCCCGGGACCATGTCCTCGACGCGCCAGAAGTCGAGCGCGTCGCCGACCCGCAGCCGCCGCGGGTCGCGGCGGCCCCGGCGGAGGCCGACCCCGCCCAGGAGGCGGTCCGCCCAGCCCCGGGCGGCCCAGGCGAGGGGGAAGGAGTACCAGCCGTTCTCCCCGCCGATGCCTTCGACCACCTCCCACAGCGTGGCGGCGTCCGCGGCGACGCGCAGGCCGCGCCGGTCCTGGTAGAGGCTGCCGCCGGACCAGTCGGGATCGGAGGGCAGCGGGTCGCTGGGCGCGCCCGGAAGGGCCGCGGACGACCACCGGGTGCTCACGTCCGCGTCCTTGATGCGCTGGAGGGCGAGGCGTACGGCCCCGTCGAAGCCGGTCAGGCCCTGGGGCGGGTCGGGGACGTACGCGGCGATGTCGTGCTCGCCGCAGACCACCTCGTGCCGCAGGGACTCCACCAGCGGGCGGGCGATGGCGATCGGCACGGGGGTGACCAGCCCCACCCAGTAGCTGGACAGGGCCGGGGAGAGCACGGGTACGGGGATGACGGCCCGGTGCGGCAGCCGGGCCACGGCCGCGTACCGCCGCATCATCTGCCGGTAGGTCAGCACGTCGGGACCGCCGACGTCGAAGCCGCGGTTGACGTCCGGCGGGAGGCCGGCCGCGCCGACGAGGTAGCGCAGGACGTCGCGGACCGCGATCGGCTGGATGCGGGTGTGCACCCAGCGGGGCGTGACCATGGCCGGCAGGCGTTCGGTGAGGTACCGCAGCATCTCGAAGGAGGCGGAGCCGGAGCCGATGATCACCGCGGCCCGCAGGTGGGCGGTCGGCACCCCACTGGCCAGCAGGATGCGGCCGACCTCGGCGCGGGAGCGCAGGTGCGGGGAGAGGTCCGCCTCGGGGACACCCGCCGGGGCCAGGCCGCCGAGATAGACGATGCGGCGGGTGCCCGCGGCCCCGGCCGCGGAGGCGAAGGCGTGGGCGGCGCGCCGGTCGGTCTCCTCGAAGTCCCGGCCGGTGCCGAGCGCGTGGACGAGGTAGTAGGCGACCTCCACCCCTTCGAAGGCTTTCGGCAGGGTGCCGGGGCGGGTCACGTCCGCCCGGACCACTTCCACATCGGCCGCCCAGGGCTGGTCGCGCACCCGCCCGGGATCGCGGACCAGGCACCGCACGCGGTGCCCGGCGCGCAGCAGCTCGGGCACGAGCCGCCCGCCGATGTATCCGGTCACGCCGGTGACCAGGCACAGCTGTCCGGATCGCGCTGTTGGTGCGGGCATGGGTTCGGCGCCTTTCCGTCGTGTGTCTCAACCCTCGCACCGGTCGCCGGGTGCCGCTCGGAGGGACCGCTCGTCACCGCCCGCGGGCCCGCTCCGCCGCCGGCAGCTTCCACGGTGTGTGCACGGCGGGCCCGTCGATCCCGGCGAGTTCGGGCACCCAGCGGCGTACGTACGCGCCGTCCGGGTCGAAGCGTCTGCCCTGGACGACGGGGTTGAGGACCCGGTTGGGGCGGGTGTCGGTGCCGGTGCCCGCCACCCACTGCCAGTTGAGCTGGTTGTCGGCCACGTCGCCGTCGACCAGCCAGGTCAGGAAGTGACGGGCGCCGACGCGCCAGTCGACGTACAGCGTCTTGGTGAGGAAGCTCGCGGTCAGCAGGCGGCCGCGGTTGTGCATCCAGCCCTCGTGGCGCAGCTGGCGCATCGCCGCGTCGACGACGGGGTAGCCGGTGCGTCCCTCCTGCCACGCCGTGATGTCCTCCCGGGCGGAGGTCCCGGTGCGCCAGTGGTCGTGCCGGGTGCGGTAGTCGGCCGTGGCCGCGTCGGGGCGGGCCGCGAGTACCTGGTGGTGGAAGTCGCGCCAGCACAGCTGCCGGACGAAGGCCGCGGCGCCGGGCCCGTCCGACGCCCGTGCGCCGTGGGCGAGTTCGACGGGTGAGAGCGTGCCGAAGTGCAGGTGCGGGGAGAGCCTGGAGGTGGCGTCGCCCGGCAGGTCGTCGTGGCGGTCCTCGTAGGCGGCGAGCCCCCGGCGCTTCCAGGCCGTCCAGCGTCTTCGGCCCTCGCTCTCCCCGCCGGCCGGGAGGCCCGGTGACACACCGTCGGCGTGCTCGCGCGCGGGGAGCGGTTCGGAGCGGATGCCGTCCGGGACGCGTACGGCGCGTGGTGCGCGCATGACGTCGCGCGGCCGCTCCCGCGACCAGCGGCGGAAGTACGGGGTGAACACCGCGTAGTGGTCGGAGCCCGCCGGTGTCACGGCGCCGGGCGGCAGCGCGGTGTTCACCGCGTCGTGGACGCGCAGGTGGCGGCCGTCCGCCCGGAGGGCCTCGTGCAGGCACCGCTCGCGGCGCTGGGCGAAACCGCTGACGCCGGCCGCCATGTGCACCTCCTGGGCGTCCGCCTCGGCGGCGACCGCGCGCACCTGGCCGGCCACCTCGCCCGAGCGCACCACCAGGCGGCCGCCCCGCGCGCGCAGCCCCGCGTCGAGATCGGCCAGGCAGTCGGCCAGGAACGCCCGCCGGTTGGGGGCGGCGAATCCGGTGGCGGCGAGGGCTTCGTCGCGGACGAACAGCGGCACGACCTCGTCCGCGCCCGCCAGGGCCGCGCGCAGGGGCGGGTGATCGTGCAGCCGGAGGTCCGAGGTGAACAGGAGGACGGAGACCGTCATGGCAGCGTCCTCTCCAGGGACCGGGGGTGGTGGGCGCCTACGGCCACCGTACGGTCCGCCGCCGGCCCGTGCGGGAACGGCGCGTCCTGTCGGCTCATGCCACCTCATGTCACCGACGCGCTCTCCAGCACCGCGTCGACCTCCTGCCGCGCGGCCGGGTCGGCCGGCTGGGTGATGCCCAGGAGGAAGGCCCCACGCCCTTCGTGTGCCGCGATGACGGTCATGCGGAGGTGGCCGATGGCGCCCTTGCCGTCGTTCACCTTCAGGGCCACGGTGTGCGCGGGGCGGCCGCTCACGGTGGTCGGCCGGGTCTCCTCGAGGGTGGAGCTGCCGTCCGGGTAGAAGAACTCCGCGTTCGACCGGGCCGCTTGCTCGGCCGCCCGCTTGAGGCCCTGCTCCGGGACGTCCCCGGCCTTGCCCGCGAGCACGGCGCCGCCGCCCGTGCCCTCGGCGTGCTTCTTGCCGATCGAGGAGGTGAAGGCGTCGATCAGATGCTTCCCGCCGGTGTCCCAGCCCTCGGGTATCGCGTACGAGATCCCCGCCGCGCCGTCCGTCACCCGGGGGCGCCCGGCGAGCGGGGAACCGTCGTCGCTCCGGGTCAGCCACCACGCTGTGGCGCTGCCGCCCGCCAGGAGGAAGATCAGTGCCGCGACGACGGCGGCCACGACGATCCCGCGGCTGCGCGCCCGCACGGGCGGGTGCGGCGGGTAGGGCGGGTACGGCGGGCAGAGCGGGAGGGGCACGGGGGCGGAAGCGGCGGAGGTGATCATGAACCCAGCATCCCCGCGTGGCCGGGCTCCGCCCTGAGCGTTCGTACTCAGACCGCTACTCAGGCGCGCCGGTCCTCCCGAGTGGAAAACGAGGGGCGCCGTCCCTGCCCGACCTGCGAGGATCTCAGCCTGTCGATTCCCGTCGAATCCCGTCAAAGGCTGACACCGATGCGCAAGACACCCACGCTGTTCCTCCGCGACCCCGACGACCGCCGGCACGTCCTCCCCGAGCTCACGCCGGGCTGCGAGTGGGTGCTGACCGGCGAGGGCACGCCGACGCGGAAGTACGACGGGACGTGCGTGATGCTCGACGCGTCCGGCGCGTGGTGGGCCCGGCGCGAGGTGAAGCGCGACAGGACGCCGCCGACGGGCTACGTCCCGGTGGACTTCGACCCGGTCACCGGCAGGACCACCGGATGGGAGCCGATCGAGCGGTCCGGGTTCGTGAAGTTCCACGCCGAGGCGCTCGACCACCTGCCACCGGGCGAGGACGAGCCGGGGACGTACGAGCTCATCGGCCCGCGGATCAACAGGAACCCGGAGCGCGCCGAACGGCACGAGCTGGTCCGGCACGCCCGCGCGGCCGTCGTCACCGGGCTCCCGCCCGTGCTCAGTTGGGAGAACCTGCGGGAGACCTGCGCCGGACGCCTCGCCCCGCTCGGGTACGAAGGCATCGTCTGGCACCACCCCGACGGCCGGATGGCCAAGCTCAAGGTCCGCGACTTCCCTGCGGCCCCGAACCGCTGAGGGCTCCTCGGCCGCCGAAATCACCCTGGCCGCCGAGCAGATCGAACGCTCCGGGGCGCAACGGGCCCCGGTCCGTGACCGGGGCCCGTCGGTTCATCAGGTGCGGTAGGCGTAGTAGACCGCGTCCGGGTTGGAGGCGATGATGCTCGCCACCGACTTCCGGTAGGTGTTCGTGGAGTGGTACGTCAGATACGGGACGCCCATCCGGCTCCGGTAAGTGACGATCATCGAGTGGTCCTTGGACCCGTCGCCGTCGAAGTCCATCTGCAGGATGTCACCGACGTCCATCTGATAGACGTTGGCGAGGTTGGACGCCCGCTTGGACGACAGCGTGAACCACGCCCACTCGTTGGCGCCCACCCAGGAATCCGTCTGCCCGGAGGGACCGTACGACCAGTTGTGGTAGTCGGAGTACGAACCCGGCGCGGTCTTCCAGCCGCCCGCCTTGAGGGCCTGGCTGATGAAGTTGGTGCAGTCGCCGCCGGCGTCGTTGAACTGCCGGTAGTCCGGGTTGTAGTTCCGCCAGTACTTCTCCGCGTAGGCCGCCATGGCCGCGTAGTTGTAGCCGGTGCCCCGCATCGTCTTCGGCTTCGCCGGGGCGGGCCACGAGATGTCGGCGGGGGTCCCGGTGGGGGCGACCCCGTTGTCCGCGGCGACCGCGGTGCGGGGCTCGTTGATCGCCCGGGGGCCCGCGTCCGTGGGCCTGATCCCCGTCAGCTCCCACTTCCCCTTCGTGTTGCCGGAGAAGCTGAGCTCGTGGTGGGCCTTGAAGCCCGTCGTCGTGGGCTCGTCGCCACGGACCTTCTTGTACGTGAGCGTCGTGGTCTCGGTGACCTCGACGGTGGCGCGCCCGTTCTTGACCTGGGTCCTGTCCACGGACACCTGGGTGTCGGAGCCGGTGTACGCCTCACCCAGGGAGGCGAGCTTCGCCTTGCGGGTGCGCAGCGAGGACAGCGCGCCGTCCTCGCTGCGGGCCAGACCGGACGAGACGCTCACGTTCCCGTCGCGGAGCGGCGAGGCTATTCGCCGCGTGGAGCGGTTGTCCAGAAGCGCGGCAGTGCGCTCTTCGAGTACGGCGTCGGCGACACGGCCGAACGACTTGACCGTCTTGCTGTCCGCGGACTTCGGCTCCGCGGCGCCCGCGCCCGAGGCGGGCAGGAACGCGGTCGAGACGGTCGCTGCCAATACGGCGCCGACGGCGATTCTCAGCGTCTTTGCTTTCACGTGTTTCCCCTTTACCCCCGGTCCGGGCGGACCGGGGAAAAGGGATCTTCGCACAGATTTCCGCGACCGTGGACGGGTGCTCGGATCACGGATCGGACAACGGATCCCCTTGCCCGCGCGACGCCCGTCCCGGCCGGCTTCAGCGGCCTTGCAGCGCCTTCACGTTGTCGCCGAACGACCACCCTCGCGAGCCGTCCCAATTGAGGGACCAGGTCATCATGCCTTTCAATGCGCCGCCGTAATTGGTCCAGACCTGGGAGACCTGATCCGGGGACATATAGCCGCCGCCCGCGCCGGGTTGGGCGGGCAATCCGGGGACCTGCTCGTCATAAGGCACTTTGACGGTGGTGCCCTGCACGACAAGCCCCTTGTTCAGGCAGTCCGTCTGCGCGGTGAATCCCTCGACGGTCCCGGCGGAGTACGAATCCCCGGAGCAGCCGTAAGCGTTGCCGTTGTAGTACTGCATGTTCAGCCACCAGAGCCGACCGTTGTCGGCGTATTTCTTCACGATCGGCAGGTATGCGCCCCATATCGAGCCGTATGTCACGCTGCCTCCAGTGACATAGGCGGTCTCGGGCGCCATGGTGAGACCGAAGCCCGCGGGCATCCGGTCGAGGATGCCGTCGATGATGCGCATGAGGTTGGCCTGCGAATCCGACGGCCTGGTGATATCTCCACTGCCCGTCAGGCCGGTCTCGATGTCGATGTCAATGCCGTCGAAGTTGTACGCCTTCAGGATCGGCACCACCGTCTCGACGAACCGGTCGGCGACCACACTGGAACCGAGGTCGATTCCGGCGGCCGCGCCGCCGATGGACATCAGGATCGTGGCACCGGCCGCCTTCGCCTCGCACATCTCGGCGGAGGTGGCGACTTTCACGGTCGCGTCCATTCCGTCCTCCCACACGGCGGTGCCGTCGGAACGGATGACGGGGAACGCGGCGTTGAGGACGTTGTAACCGTGACCCTGGATCCGGGAATCGGTGACCGGGATCCAGCCGAGGGGTGGATGGACACCGTTCGCGGCACCGTCCCAATTCTCCCAGTACCCCTGGAGAACCTTGCCCGCCGGTCTCGGCTTGACCGCGCAGGTGTCCTCCCGCGGCGCGCCCACCGCTCCGGCGACCGGCACTTGCGCGACGAAGGCGACGGCCAGGGCGACCCCCAGCAGACGCGAAAGGCGACGGCCCATGAGGGCTCCCTCCCGGGGCCGGCCACGGGCGACCGCACGTCGCGCCCGCATCCCGGCTTTCGGAGAAGGTAGGGCGGGGCCGTTGAGGCGTCAATAGGTCTGGACCAGGCCACGCGTCGGCCCCGGCCCAGCCCCTGCCGACGGAGGCCCTGAGACGGTCAAACCGGTCGGCTGCGGGCCCGACGACGGGACCCTCACGGCCGCCCCGCCGTCAGGCACGCGGTTCGATCGCCAGCGCGTGGCGGAACACGTTCCGCGGGTCCCAGCGGGCCTTCACCTGCTGGAGGCGCCGGTAGTTGTCCTTGTAGTAGAGCGTGTGCCACGGCACTGTGGAGGTGTTCCACGCCGGGTCCGCGAGGTCGGCGTCCGCGTAATTGATGTAGGAGCCGTCGCTGACCTCGCCGGGTACCGGCACGCCACCGGTGTCGGCGTAGACGTCACGGTAGAAGGCCCGGATCCAGGCCAGGCGGGCCGCGTCGTCCGCCGGGTCCGCCCAGGTCGTGTAGTACACCGCCTTCATGACCGCGTCGCGCTGGGCGACCGCCGTGTCCTGGGGCCGCACCGCGTTGACCTGACCCCCGTAACCGACGAGCAGCATGCCACCGGCCGAGGGGCCGGTGGAGTCGGTCAAGTGACGGTGAATGGTGGCGAGTTGGGCGTCGGTGTACGAGCGGCGCAGGTAGGCGGCCTTGTCCTTGTAGCGGCGGGTGATCACGTCGCCGGGCTCGCCGGTGCCCGGCCAGGTCATCCGGTGCAGCCAGGGCATCGTCCACCGGGAGTTGGCGGCCGGTTCGACGCCGGTGCCCGCGGTCACGGCGGTGACGAGACCGTCCACCATGCCTTGGACGTTCGGGATGTCCGCGTCGGCCTGGACGACCATCGAGATGCCCTGGGGGCCCCGGTGCGACACGATGAGGACCGCGTACAGGCCGGTGGCCGGCGAGCCGGGCGCACTGTTGCGTTCGTGCCAGATGCCGAAGTTGCGCAGCAGGGTGGTGAACGCCTGCCCGGTCATCTTCCGGTCCCAGTCCCAGTGGACCAGGCACCCCAGCGCCTCACGGGGCGAGGGCGGCAGCAGGCGGGACGGGTCGGTGCCGGTGGCGCCGGGGGAACGCAGCAGGTAGCGGGTGACGACGCCGAAGTTGCCGCCGCCACCGCCGGTGTGCGCCCACCACAGGTCGCGGTGCGGGTCGTCCGGCTCGCGGGTGGCCACCACCACGCGGGCGGCACCGTCGCGGTCGACGACCACCACCTCCACGCCGTACAGGTGGTCCACGACCGAGCCGTGGCGGCGGGAGAGGGGCCCGTACCCGCCGCCGACGAAGTGTCCGCCCGCACCCACCTCCGGACAGCCGCCCGCCGGGACCGTCACACCCCAGCCCGTGAACAGCGTCCGGTAGACATGCCCGAGCGTGGCCCCCGGCTGCACCGCGAACGCGCGGTGCTCGGCGTCGTAGCCGACCGCGTCCATGGGCGACAGGTCCACCAGCACACGTACCGCCGGGTCCGCGGTGAAGTTCTCGAAGCAGTGGCCGCCGCTGCGTACCGCGACCCGGCGCCCGGAGCGCACGGCCTCGGAGACCGCGCGCACCACCTGACCGGTCGACCCGGCCACACGGATCTCGTCCGGGTGGCCCACGAAGCGGAAGTTGTTGCCGCGCAGCAGGCTCGTGTACCGGAGGTCGTCCGGGCGGACCGTCACCGGCCCGAACGCCATGGGCTCCAACCCGCGCGCGCCGACGGCCGCGGCGGGTACGGGGGCCAAGGCACCGCCCGCCGCCATCGCCCCGGCCGCCGCGAGAAGCGCGCGGCGATCGACCAAGTCACGGTCCGTTCCCTCCAACGTGAGCCCTCCGATCCGGCGGCGTGGCCTGAACATCCAGAAACGTACACGCGGCGAACCGGATACGTCAGTACCCCCGCGAGGGAGCGGGTCCAGCCCAACCCACCCCTATGGCCGGACCCGTACCGCATCAACCGGGCGCTCCGCAGCGTGAACACCTCAACGGCACAGAGGAACAACCATGCTGCGCCGCACACATGACTTACCGGCGGACGCTCTTATCGGCGGGACTCGGGAGTTGCGCGGCCAGCCAGCTGACGGAGGCGTCCAGCGTGCGGTCCTGAACGGCTCCCGACGCCTGCCCGGGAACGCCTTCGTCAGGCACGACCGCCCCGTACTGGACACGCCCGGCACGGTCCGCCTCCCGGGCCTCGGTCAGGGCGATCAGGGCACCGTCGGCGAGGGCGTGGGTCACGTTGCCGGTAGGAACTCCCGCGGTGGGCTGCCCGAAACTGCGGCTCGCGGACCGGCCCCGGAAGGCGATCGCCACAGCCTCGGCGGCACTCGCGGTGTCCGGGCCGGTCAGCACGGCGACCGCCGGCCCCGGGTGGGACAGCGGCTCGGCGGGACCAGGCGAGGTCGCGTAGTACTGCGGCGTGCCGCCCGTGATCGTCCAGGGCTCTCTCACACCGTCCGCCGCGACGAAAGCGCCGACGTCACCGTCACCGAGGATCACCCCGACCACGGCGAGCGGCGCCCACATGTTCCCGCCGGTGTTGTCCCGCAGGTCGACGACCCAGCGGTCGGCCCCCGCCCGGTCCACGTCGCTGACGGCAGCGCGCCCCTGCCGTATATAGGCGGGAGCGTTCCGGGCGGAGTTGACGGGAGGAAGCGCCAGATACCCGATGCCACCGGGCAGGAGCCGGCCGTGCGGCGCACCGGCGGGAGTCAGCGGCGCGTCGGCGTCGGCCTTGACCTGGCCGGGCTCCAGGAACCGGCTGTGCCCGTCCCCCAAGGTTTCGAGGGCGGCCCTGATCGCGTCGTACGTCTGGCCGGGAGTCCGGGCCTTCCCCGCCCGCGCGAATGCCGTGCGTCGCAACCGGGCCCAGTCCACGTCGCGCCGGACGAGCGCGCGTTTCTCCATGATGTCCAGCGCCGCGGTGAGGTAACTCCTCGCCTCCGGTGCCATCGCTTGCCCGAGCACGCGATTCCCGGAGGACGAATCGCCGACGGCCAGCACAAGGACCACTACAGCGATGACACGACTCCACACACGCATCTCCGACCACCCCCGCACTGATCGAACACCGCGGGCCCGGTCCGATCAAGCCCGAAGGGCGGCAGCACCACCGGGTGCTGCCGCCCTTCGGGCTTGCGCTTTGCCGCTCCGGGTCAGTATGCGGAGTTGACGTTGTCCATGGAGCCGTAGGTCTTGGCGGCGTAGTTGCAGGAGGCGACGATGTTGGCGACCGGGTCGT